>JBBSJZ010000186.1:0-10091 GCA_038256795.1 Pirellulales bacterium
CGAAGACTTCAAGCAACGACGCTCCTTGTCTCCCCCTCTCCCGACTCTCTTCCTACCTCGGCTTCGGAACGGCATCGATATGCCCTGGAGGCGTCGAACTCTGAGCTGCCATTAAGCCGCCTTCGAGCAAGTAGCCATCAATCATTACTTCCTGAATTCGGACATCTCTGAACTGGTTAATCTGCTCAAGCCGAGCCATGAAGAAGTCCTGTTGGCCGAGCAGTACGACTTCCCAAGCAATACGGTTTTCTTTGTAGCTTTGCAGCAACTCAGTGTATGCTGCTTTTCGCTCGGGAATGACCACCTGTTCGTACTCACTCGCGCGTTGCAGCGACGTGGCGTAAATGCGATAAGCCATCGCCAGACGCTCGCGTAACATCAATTCGGTACGCCGTATTTCTTCTTGCTGTCGTTGAAAGTCGCGCTGGGCCTGCATGATCGTGCCCTGGTTTCGATCAAAGAGAGGCACTTCAAGACGCACGCTAGCATTGTAGACATCATCGTTGTTTGTAAAGTTGTAACCTTGGCCGCCCTGGACAACGATATCGGGAACCCATTGTACGGACTCTCGCCGAACAGTCGTTTGATCGGCGGCTAATTTCGCACGAGCCGCAAGCACCTCGGGACTCGTTTGAATCAGGTCCGTATAGACAAGCTCAAAGGCAGGTAACGAGATTTCTGGCCGGAGCGAACCGACCACGGTTCCTACCGGCATGGGGCAACCAATCAGCGCGGTCAACTGGCGAAACGCCTCGTTGTATTCATTTTCGGCATTGAGCAATTCCAACCTCCGCTGCTGCAACATCACGTTTGCTCGTCGAACGTCTGGTAAGGTTGCTTGTCCCTGGTTGAACGCTTCACGCGAAGTGACTGCGCCGTCTACTGCTGTTTTTACCAATTCGTTCTGCAACGACACGCGATCCATTGCAGCCAGTGCCATGTAGAAATGTCGCTGAAGGTCATTGCTAACACGGTACTGTTGAGCAATTGCCAAATGCTCTGCAACGTGAGCGCGTTGTTCATATTTCAATCGACTGAGACGCAACTTTCCGGCTGTGACAAACCGCTGCTGCACCTCAAAGCCTTGGAACTCGCCAGCCGTTCCGTCGCTGTTGATCTGCTCGCCGAGGTACATCAATAGCGGGTTGGGATACAGACCGGCTTGCAATGCCTTGGCCGTTTCAGCCGAAATTTGCAATCTCGCTTGCCGAATGGTTGGATTGTTCGCCGCCGCAGTCGCCAATACCGACTCCAAGGTATAAGTCGGTGCGAATTGCGGATCAGCCTCGGCTGTCATTACATCGACAAAGCCTGCGGGCAACGCAGGTAGTGGCGGCAGTTTGCTCTCTGGTAAGACCCGTCCATCATCCGTCAGTCGGCGGGAGATCCCTGGAGATTCCAGAGCTTGACTCCACACATATTCCGAGGGAACAACTGTCGCCAGCAATGCTAGCAAAGTATAAGTACGCAGTTTCATAGTCGTTCATCCGAGACTTTGAGTCGTTCAGCGATCCTTCGCATACTTGGTATCGACAAATACCCTCGCTGGGTACAAGCAAAAATGCTTTTCACACATCATCCGCCTAAACTTCCGCGTGCTTGTCATTCGGCTCAGTCAATCTGGGACGGATACTGATCTAGCGTCCCATCGAAGCATCATGGTCATCAAAACGGATTAGTCTCGTGGAAATTTAGTCGAATTGCTCAATCGAGTCTGACCGATCGCAGCCGCAATGCGTTCAAGATAACTGATACGCTGCTAAAGCTCATCGCGGCCGCCGCAATCATGGGGCTCAGCAGAACTCCAAAAAACGGAAACAGCAGTCCCGCAGCGACGGGAATCCCCAGGGCGTTGTAGATAAATGCGAAAAAGAGGTTTTGGCGGATGTTACTCATTGTCTTGCGGCTCAGATTAATGGCCGCAGCAACCCCTCGTAAGTCGCCGCCGACAAGTGTCACGCCCGCCGATTCGATCGCAACGCCTGTTCCCGTGCCCATCGCGATTCCCACATTCGCTTCTGCCAGCGCTGGAGCATCGTTGATCCCGTCGCCAGCCATTGCGACAACCTTGCCGTCTGCTTTCAATCGTTTCACGAAATCATGTTTGTCCTCCGGTGTAACACCCGCATGAAATTCGTCGATCCCCAATTTTTCCGCTACCGCCTTTGCTGTCGGCTGAGCGTCCCCAGTGAGCATGACGACTTTCAATCCCAACTCATGCAGGGTTTTCAGCGCGGCGGGTGTGCTGTCCTTGATTGGATCAGTTATCGCCATGATTGCCGCCAGTCCGCCGTCGATGGCGATGAAGATCACAGTAGCACCCTGAGACTGATGATCGGTTGCTTGCTCGCGGCCAATGGAAACGTTGGAGACAGTCTGCTGATCGAGCAAATCAGCTTTTCCAATAACCAGCTTGTGGCCATCGACGTTCGCCTGAACACCACCGCCGGTGATACTATCGAAGTCGCCAGCATTCGGGATCGGCAATTCGTCTGCTTTCGCTCGACGTACAACGGCTTGGGCGAGTGGATGTTCACTTTGAGTTTCCACGGCTGCGGCCCACCTCAGCACATCGTTCTGCTGCCACTCGCCGAATGTCTCTATCGCCGTTACTTCTGGTCGTCCCTGAGTCAGCGTGCCCGTCTTATCAACAACAACCGTGTCCACTTTTTCCATCACTTCCAAGACTTCAGCGTTCTTGATCAACACGCCTTCCTTCGCACCGCGTCCAACCCCGACCATCACCGACATTGGAGTCGCCAGCCCAAGAGCACACGGACAGGCAATAATCAGCACCGCGACCGCAGCCACGAACGCATGAGCCAACCGAGGTTCGGGGCCAAACATTGCCCAACCAATAAATGCGGCGATGGAGCATACGATGACGATCGGTACAAAGTACTTGGCTACAATATCGACCAGTTTTTGAATCGGGGCTCGACTTCGTTGAGCATCCGCGACCATCTGCACGATACGGCTCAGCACGGTATCGCCGCCGACACCGACCGCTTCCATCACCAACGCGCCTGTTTGATTTAGGGTTCCACCAGTGACATCGTCACCTTCGGATTTCTTCACCGGCATCGGCTCTCCGGTTAACATCGACTCGTCAACGCTGCTCGATCCACTGAGCACGCGACCATCGACCGGCACTTTCTCACCGGGACGGACTCGCAAGCGATCGCCTTTGTGAACCGCATCCAGTGATACTTCCTCTTCGCCATCGTCGCTAATGCGGTGAGCCGTCTCAGGTGCAAGCTGCATCAGTTCACGAATTGCGCCACCGGTTTGTTGGCGCGCTCGCAGTTCAAGCACTTGTCCGAGCAACACCAACGTAATGATGACGGCCGCAGCTTCAAAATACAGAGGCGGAACGCCGTTTTTAAAGAACGCTTCAGGAATCACTCCCGGCACCAGCACGACGACCAAACTAAATAGGTAAGCTGCCAACGTTCCAACAGCAATCAACGAGAACATATTGAGATTCATCGTGCGAAACGACTTCACGCCACGAACCAACAACGGCCATCCGCACCAGAACACGACCGGCGTTGCAAGTGCCAGTTGCAACCAACCAAACGCCGTGTTGGACATCCAATCGGCAACATGCAACCCGACCATCGGCCCCATCGCGATCACCAACAACGGCACCGACAGCACCACGCCCACCCAGAACCGTCGTTTCATGTCAGCGTACTGTTCGTCCTCGCCAGAAGTGTCCACCGAAACGCTCTTCGGTTCCAAATCCATCCCACAAATCGGACAGTCCCCCGGCCCGACCTGCTCGATCTCGGGATGCATAGGGCAGGTGTAGATAGTTTGGGAATTGGGAGAGGGGGAGTTGGGAGAGGGGGAGTCGGGAGTGCAGCAGCTTGAACGATTAGCATTTGTCTTGTTCAACGATCCGCCACAACACGAATGCTCCCCATCTCCCCCACTCCCTGTCTCCCCCTCTTTTTTCTCTCGACTCCCAGCTCCCGACTCCCCCACTTTCTTCGCTCGCGCAGCGAGCACTCCCGCTGGGTCTGCTTCAAACTTGGCCAAACAGCCATCGCTACAGAATACATACGTTTCCCCTGCGTGCTCGGCAGATCGAGGACTATCAGCGGGCACAGTCATCCCGCAAACCGGGTCGATCTTCGTAGATGGCTCGGCGACGGGTAGAGAGTTTCGGTTTTGAGCGTGGTCCATGAGGGCTCCTTCGGCGGTCATTTTGTCAATCAGCATTATACCCCATTGCGGTACGCAAGTTGCGTGCCATTCTCTGACAGCAACTTCACCAATTCTCCCCCAATTTCCCGAGAAGAGCCAATAGCAACCAAGACAACCTCCATGCAAAACTGCATTCCGAACTGCCAAGAATGTCAAACGACGCTCAATGACATGTTGACGAGCCACTGTCTTGCCGAGGGCAGTGCTCACGTCGAGCAGGCCCACGTCCAGCTAATGTTCGATTGTGCTGCGGCCTGCGCGGCGTGCATCGACTTCATGAGCCGCAACAGCGACCACCACTCTCACTACTGCAAAGCCTGCGCAGCAATCTGCAAAGCTTGTGCGGATAGCGGCGAAAAGGTCGGCAACATGGAGAAGTGCGTCCGGTGCTGCCGCAAATGCGAAGAAAGCTGCTCCGCGATGGCTGCGTGAGTGTCATTTCCATGGCCACAACCACCACTCGATACGTCAGTGTAGGAAGCCGTCTGCCTTTCGCACAGTACCCTGTTTGGACTCCAGCACGAAGCAACCGGCACGGAAAAGATCGACGCGACCGTGCGAAACTCTGCCATTGCAGTTGTTAAACTCGACCGCCTTTTCAAAGACGTAGCGATTGGACGTAGAATCCTACTGCGTCGAATTAGGGTGATCGACGTCCAGCGAATCTCTAGAGTAGGCGATTACAGTAACCCTAATACTTGCACCACACTTGCGGTCGCCTAGTTCACGCTCACAGTGAGGCCGCTAAACCGAATTGTCCTAAAGTCAATTCATTCGTCGCAGTGAAGCGCGGTGTTGGCTCTATCGTTTCGCGAAACACCCTTCAAGAATCGCCTTCCAGCCATTGCGACAGTTTACTGCGTTTGTCAGGAGCTCAATGTATTCGTCGGCGTCTACACGTTCGTCTAGTGGTGGCGGTAGCAGCTTGAGTTCTTCGAGCATGGATCTTCGAGCTGGCACGGTATTGGCGAGTTTGCAAATGCGACTGTAGGTCTCACAAGCGTAGGCAAATGTCTCACGCTTCCGAAAGTCGATAGGAAGTAGCCATGCATCCGCGCGCCTTCCCATCAGTCCGGCATCTCTACGCCTCGCGTTGTGAAATACGTGCGCAGCCTCATGCACTACATAGTCCGAAAATGGAGTCGTTTCTTCGAAATACGACATGGAAACATAGCAGGTGGTATTGGCGGAGAAGCCGACAATCGGCGGGGCTTCGTCCGATATGGGGTCGGCTCCGATGTTGCAGAGATACAAATTGGCAATTAGCCAGGCGACATGCAGATCATCGTGTTGGATCAGCGAAGAGACGGTATCCGGAGTAATGAAGACCACGGAATTTGCGAGTAGAGTGGTCACCGCCTCCTGGTCAACTCGCTTGAAGAGTCCTCGAACCATCGGCTCGATCTTCTGACGCGAAAATGCCTGGATATCCTGGGGAAGTTCCGCAAGCTTCAGAGCGGTGATTCTGGCTGATCGGATTTGCACTTCAGTAAGAAGTGCGTCGATATGCGCACGATGCCCACCACGGATACGGTCGAGATGGTCATGGCCGGGAAACTGCAAAAACAATGGGTCGTGATCTCCAGTCCGCAAGAACTCCTGAATGATCCTTTTGTTAGTCTGTTCCGACATAGTTAGTTTCACGTTTGCAATCTACCGCCAGTGAATTGTGAACCCTGGAGAGAGTCGTAGCCGTCGCTGTCGTCGCTTAGGTTCGGAAACAGTTCTCGCAAGTTCATCCCGCTAGTAAACCATTCTGCTTTCCCCATTCCAGCCATGCGGTAGCTGACGCCTCGATATCGCCTGCATCCTGCTTCGGAACTGGATTCTCACCCGTGATCGCTTCCAAAGCCCAAAACCAATGGTCGGGCTCGCGTTGAAGCTCGGTAAGAATGAGCGGGACGGCTTTTGGTCCCATGCCGATAACCTGCTGGTACGAGAAAACGAGGGCAATTTGCGCAACATTGGAAAGATGACGAGTTCTCAACTTCCAATCATCTTTGAGCGCTTGAAATCGTTCTTGTAATGGCTCGGTAACTTCGGCTATCAACATTGCGCAGTTTCTCCTCTGACTGTGGACGCTCGCAGAATTCGATTTTTCCAGCAATGTCTGTTGCGTAAAAGCGAGGCACGAGACCTAAGACAGAGCAACCTATTCTGTCAGGCATTTCCTATTTTGTCACGGCGTCAAGGTTCGCTGAACCCATCGCTGGCTCATGCCTCTCACTCGCGATCGTCCGATCGCTCGCGACCGCTGCTGCTTTCGCGGGCGTGAAATACTCCATCTTAACTTGTCGTGAACCCATGGCGGGTATGCCGACGGCGGGCACCATCAATCATGTTTTGTGTTTGGCAGAGTGGGACATCGCAGCGACAGAAGGACGATCCGTGCAGTCTCGTTTCCTACAACCTTGTGACAGCGAGTCTGTTTCAGAGCGACGAAGACTACCGCGTGTGCCCGTCACGACTCCTCCGCAGGGGAGTACATGAATAATCAGGGTTTAAGCGTTGATCTCGGCAAAGCCATCCCAACCCCAACCTTTGGCTCAAGCCGAACAACCCGCAATGCCGACACAATCGATACGGTGGCCGCGAGCGACATACTGGCCGAATAGGTGGAACGTTAGTCGGGTGTCTGGGGGGATGCAAGGCGATGAGAGTCAGCGTTTTTGTTTATAGCATTTTCATGTGTTTCACGCTTGCCTTAACGCTAGAGAGCACGGTTTGCGCCCAGTTCTTTCCGCAACAGGGGTCGGGGCTATTCCCGGCTATTCAGTCCCCCAATCAGCCCTATTCACGTTCGTTGACAGCTCCGAATTCGCCGAACGGGTTGACGCCAAATTTTGATCAAGCTCGGCAGAGCATCGCTGACGACTCCGCCTCGACGATGGTTTCCAGGCGGAATGCGCGGACAACGTCCGATTCGCTGGCTCGACTATCACGGCTAGACACTTTACAGCGATCCATGCCGCAAATGTTTGCTGACAGCCCCGCTGCGCCACTGAGCGTGGTTGTAAACGACGGCTTGATTGCAACAGCTGACCTGCCATTAGCCGGCGGAGCACGACGGATGAAAGTGGCGGCGAACAACCGTGCATTGCCTCAAGACCGCATCATTTTCCAGTACCAGCTTTTCGTGAACGCCCTGAACGCCGATGCAAGCCGTTTTCGTGTTCGTCCTGCCAGTCGGACAATCGACCTGAACCAATACACTATCGGCTTCGAGAAGACCTTCGCCGAAGGGTTGGCGTCGATCGATGTGCGAATGCCATTCACGAACGAATTCGAGCTGGCAACGCCGAACTTTGGGGTCGAGGGCGGCCAGATCGGCAATCTCAACGTAAAGCTAAAGGCTGCCTTACTTCTCGAGCAAACATATTGCTTTAGCACTGGGCTGGGTTTCGAAGCTCCCACGGGAAGCTCGGTCAGCTTCCAGGGTAACGGTTTCCAACACGTCGTGGACAACAACGCATTCTTCCTACAGCCATTTTTGGCCTACGAAAAACGCACTGGAGACTGGTTCCTTAATGCGTTCACATCTGTAGATGTCGCCTTGAATGGAAATAGCTTTCGCAACGCATTTCTGGGGCAGCCGGTGCTTGGACGAATCAATGATCAAACACTTGGCACATTTTCGATTGGAGGCGGACGGTGGCTCTTCTTTGATCCGAGCCGGAGGATCCTGAATGGATTCGCAATGTCATCGGAACTGAACTACACCACCACTTTCCAAGACTCTGATTCGGTGCAGAATGTATCCTTTCAGACCGTTACTGTGCAGAATCTCTCCAATCGTAGCGATCACCTAAACTGCACTCTTGGAGGACAACTCTCACTGGGTTCAACATCCCTCCGTTTCGGCTTCGTTCAGCCGTTGCGGACCGGTGATGACCGATTGTTTGATCATGAGTTCAACGTCCAGTTAAACCGATTGTTCTAGACGCCGTGAATATGTTGCTAGTGGACGGGCTGAAGCTCTGAGATCGCTAGCTCGATGAACTCGATCAATGGCGTTAGGCGTGGGGATGATTTACTGCTTTCTTCCGTGTCAACGAGCGACTTCGCGTCGACGCAAACTCGCAGCGCATCGGGCTCGGCTCCGAATTGCAACAACGTCAGACAAGCTTCGTTCGCCAGAGACAAATAGGGCTCCATGAACGTGGCTGGATTCTCCGATGCTAACATTCTCGCCTGATCCAAGTCTAACATCATCGCAGTCTGTAGCGCGTCGTCGAATGCGATCGGCGAATCCTGTGAAGCTTCAGCCGCCATCTGGAATCGCGCAAGGCGGTATAGGCAGACTTTGCTTCGTAACAGTTCGAATTTGTATGGCTGGACAAGAGGATTCCCAAAGCTGAGCCTCATGAGTATCTCGCATGATTTTGCGACTCGTTCTTGACGCTTCTGGAAGTTGCCGGTGCGAGGTGGTATGTCATCCAATCCCAAAACAGATAACTCGCGTAGCACGATGGCTTGAGAGGACTGCGACTCGAGAGAATACAGAGTCGATTCGGAAAGGGACGCAAAGCCCGCCTCCGCTCGCAGAAACGCTTCCTCGATCGATTGTGTCGTTATTGGCTTCGCCGTTGGATTCTCGGAGGATGCTTCGACGAATCGTGTTGCGTATCGGGTTGAACCCAGAGCGTAGTCGCCTTTGGCAATCTCGAAATAGATCTTTTCGTTCGGTTCATCAGCAAGGATTTCGCGTCGAATTTGCTGAGCTAGTTCAAGGTGTTCGATTGACTGGTGCAAGTCGTCCGCCGATGAAGACTGTTCGGATAGTTTGCGATAGGCTTCGGCTAGATTGTGATGAGCACCAGCGAGACGGCGTTGCGATTCGCTATCACCATGAAGCTTCGTCGAGAGTTCACTCCGAATCGCCAGTATTCGCTTGGCAATGGTAACCTGTGATTCCGGCGCGTCACCCAGCAAACGTAGTTGTTGCCCCAGGTTGTCGGTCAGTGCTGATTCACGCATCGATTGAACGAGAGTCCTATCGTCTACCGTACCGCGAACAGAGTGCCACCATTTGCTTAACTCGGCGTTCAAACCGTAGACCATCAGCGCGTCGTCAATCGAAACGCGTGGTGATCGTCGCTCTTGTCGCAGAAGCGTGTTCAATCTGTTTTCAGCAGTACGCAGTTTTTCAAGTGCCGCAGATCGCTCCTCGGGCGTGGTGGCAAGCTCTCCCTGTACCGCAGCCAACTGCGTGGCGGTTTGTACATAGAGATCGTCCATGCTTTGGTACTTAGAACTCGTCTGTCTCGTCTCGGCATAGAAGGCTTCGGCTTTTTGGAGTAGATCACGGCGGATTGCTTGTGAATTCGGAATGTTCTTCAAATCTGCCGAACCGATTTGCACGAGCAGCTCGTTGATCGTTAAGACCTAGCGATGAAAGCTGCGCCCAGCATCGGCAACCGCTCGATCCGCCTGTAAATACAGATACGTCGTTGCACTGAGCATTGTTGTCGTGACAATCATGAACGTGGTCGCCAACGGGTTTCGGCGACACCAGCGCATGACGCGAGTGGTGGCAGAAATCCGGCGTGCGAGGACGGGCTGGTGATTGAGGAATCGGTTTAAGTCGTCGGCGAGTTCCTTTGCTGATGCGTATCGTTGGGCGGGATTCTTTTCCAAGCACTTCGCACAGATCTTGCTCAGATCGAGGGGAAGCCGGCGATTGATCGTCCGCACCGACGGTGCGGGTGTGTGCTGGACTTGGTCGAGCGTATCGTAAACCGTCGTTCCGACGAACGGCGGCTTGCCAGTGAGAAGGTAGAATAGAACTGCGCCGATCGCGTAGACGTCCGCAAGTGCCGTTACGTTTTTCGAATCACCCGCAGCTTGTTCCGGAGCCATGAATGAGGGGGTCCCCATGA
>JBBSJZ010000187.1:0-10084 GCA_038256795.1 Pirellulales bacterium
CTGGTGGATCTATCGCTGCCGATGCTACGGCGAATGTCACGATCCCAGTACGACGAGTTCTCGCGAGCGTTCGCGGCACTCGTTCATGCGGACAATCGGCTTTCAATCTTCGAATGGACGCTCGCTCAAGTACTCAAACGTAATCTGCAATCCCAGTTCACAACGGCACGCGGCATCACCACGCGATACACGAATTTGTCGAAGCTCGGCGTGGAGGTATCCATCCTACTTTCCACACTCTCTCGAGTCGGGCACCACGATGATCAAGTCGACGAGGCGTTTGACATCGCGAGTCGAAAGATTTCGAAAAACAAACCGGTGCTGATGCCGGCGTCGGAGTGCAACTTCGAAAAGCTTGAGCAATCATTGGCGACTCTCCGTCTTTCATCCGAACGTTGTCGCGGTGAGTTGCTCGATGCCTGTGCCGCGTGCGTCGCTGCAGACGGAATTGTCCGGGTCCGCGAAGCCGAATTGCTTCGCGGTATTGCCGATCTACTCGAGTGCCCGATGCCACCCATGGTGGCTGAGAATGTTAGCGGCAGCGATCATTGAATCGGCTCAATTGCCACTCGGGCGGCTTCTTCCACTGCCCAAAATGCCATCAAGCTCCGACTTGAGCCGCCCGGCCACTTCCGAGTGCTGCTTGATCACGTTGGACTTTTCTGCGGGATCTTCGTCGAGATTGTAAAGCGCCAGTCGTGGGACTTGGGTATTCGCGAGTTCTTGCTCCACGTTCACATTTCGGGCCGAATTGTTCTTGTACTGATGTAGCTTCCAAGCACCGGATCGATAGCCGAGAGAGTTGCTACCGTTATCCTGTTGGACGAGTGCATCGCGTCCCATCGCCTGGTCGGAGCCGAGTAGTGCATCGATCACATCGAGGCTGTCCAAGCACGCCTGGTCAGCGAGCGGGGTTTGGGTCAGCGAGGCGAGGCTGGCTGCCAAATCGATCGTGCAAACCATGGCATCACTCACGCCGGGCTGGATGCGTCCTTTCCAATGCGTGATGAACGGCGTGCGGGTACCGCCTTCGTACACGCTATACTTGCCTCCCGAAAACGGACCGCCGGCGCGATGGTCACCGATTTTCGCGATGGCGTCATCCTGATAGCCATCGTCGAGAACGGGTCCGTTGTCGCTACAGAAAACCACGAGTGTTTGTTCCGCCAAGCCGAGTCGCTCAACGTTCTTCATCAATTCGCCGACGCACCAATCGAGTTCGGCGATCGCATCGCCGCGGAAACCGAGTGAGGTCGTCCCTTGAAATCGCTCGTGAGGAATCCGTGGCACGTGGATGTCGTGTGAGGCAAAGAACAGAAAGAAAGGTTCACTTTGATGCTGCTCCATGAACTCAATCGATTTCTCGACCCACTTGTCGGCGAGATCCTCGTCGCGAAACCGTGCCGCTTGACCGCCCGTGTAAAAGCCGATGCGGCTGATCCCATTGTGAATGGTCGAGTTGTGGCCGTGCGACCAATCCATTTTGAGTGAATCGCGGTGCGTGATCCCCGTCGGATGATCGGGACTCGGTTGTTGATCGCCCACCCACAACGGATCGGCTGGGTCCAGGTTCAAAACATGATGATCCTGCACATACACTTGAGGCACTCGATCATTGGTCGTTGGCATCAGAAAGCAACTGTCAAAGCCAATCTCGAGCGGGCCGGGTTTGAGTTCGCCATTCCAATCGGGGCCCGATGGACCGCCGAGCCCCAAATGCCATTTGCCGACGACTCCGGTTGCGTATCCTGCTCGCTTGAGCATGGACGCGATCGTTTCGGTGCCCGGTTGGATGATGGCTGGTGCGTTGGGTGGCGCAATGCCAGTTCGCTCGGCGCGAAATGCGTAGTTTCCTGTGAGAAACGAGTAGCGAGTTGGCGTACACGTCGACGCTGAGCAATAGCCGCTCGTGAATCTCATTCCTGCCGTGGCGAGCGCGTCAATGTTGGGTGTGGTGAGCGATGTCGCGCCGTAGCAAGACACATCTCCATAACCCAGATCATCGGCCATGATCACGATCACGTTGGGACGATCGCTGGAATCCGCGGCGGGGAGGTTACCGACGGACGCGGCGACGAGGCAGCCGCAGTTGAAAACGCATCGCAAAAAACTTGCTCGCCGAGTCTCGAGTCGGACAAATGCTCGGATAAAAAAATTCATGGGTAGAATCACGGTATCGCGTCTCCGCAAAAATGGCTCGCATCGGGGGAATCACTGAGGAACCTAGCTTAGCTGAAGACACGACCGGCTCGGAGCCACTTCTTGGCGGTGCCCGCGAGAGCAAGACATTTTTGCGTTACAATTGAGATTCCCGATCGTCACGAACACTCTTTGCTTGGCCAGGCCTCATCATGCGACGTCTCACGACTTTCTGTCTTCTAATTTTTGTACCGTTGTTGAGTTTGGCGGGAACAAGCGTGCTCGCTCAATCTCCCGCCTTGACACCAGCCGAACCGACGACGGGCGACGCCGAGGAGTTTCAACTCGAGTCCGGATTCGTCAGTCTGTTCAACGGCGAGGATTTGACCGGATGGTGTTTCCGGCCGATGCCTGGCGGAAAGACACCAACCACGGCTGAGAATACCGAGGTTTTTGACGGCAAGAAAAAAAGTAGTAACGATCGCTATGTTGCCAGGGACGGTCACTTGGTCGTCACGGCGCCACCCGAGGGACGAAGGATCGAGCAGATGTGGACGACCGAACAATTTGATGGCGACTTTGTACTCAAGTTGGAGTTTCGAGCCAGCCCGAACGCCGATAGTGGCGTCTTCATTTTGCAACCGCAATTGCAGTGTCGAGATTACCCGCTTGCTGGTCCCTACAAGGATCTTAAGAAGTATCGCAGTGGAGATTGGAACGAATTGGAAGTGACCGTGACCGACGGAGTGGCTCACGCGACCTGCAACGGCGAATTGCTCGAAGCGGCGATGAAAGTGCCTGCCTCCGGCCCGATCGGACTCGAAGGCGACCGGGGCCAGATGGAGTATCGCCGCATTCGATTGAAGCGAATGTAGGATGAGTGTAAACGTCGCACATGATTACGATTTCGAGACGATTCAATTCGTCCAACACGCGATTCGATTGGCGAGTCGTGATGCCGATTTGGCCATTGGCGGCCATGCCAACGCGATCGGAATTTGCCGCGTCGCCCTCGAGCTCGCCGCTGACCTTTATGGCATGGAGGGCAAAGCCTACCTCGAGCATTCGCACCTCGCGCGCAGCGAAGATCTCGGCATCGTCGTGCGGCGAATGGTGACCACCGGCATCGAATCCAAAGTCATCGAGGAATCGAACTCCGCCTTCGACAATCTCTATGACCTCGCCTCACCCCCGGAGACCTGGGCTATCAAGTGGTGAGGCCAAAGCGATGTTACTTGAACCAACTTTTCGGTCCACTGCTCGGGGACGTTTCGGCGGTCGAGGCGGAGGGAAAGAGTCGGCCCAGCGTTTGGCCGACGCCGTCGAGGGCGCGGCGCTCGATGGTCGGCGAGTTCATGGGGCCCGTGACATCAATGGTCCAAAGCGTGTAGCGTTCCGGACGAAGCGGTTGTAACAAGCGATTGAAGGCATTTTGGGGACTGACTCGCGTATTGAAACTCAAGTCGAGTTCATGGCGACGATTCAAGGTTCCGCCACCATCGAGTGCGACAAGATCGCCCCAGAGTTGCAGTCGATTGAGCGTGATCATTTCACCGAACATTGCGAACTCGACTTCGCCGTCCGTGAACGCGACGTCCTCGGTCGGTGTGATTCGCAATTGGTTCATGAGCTGGACAATGAACGGCAATTGATAGACGTTCGCACCCGTCAGGCGACCCGCACCGTTGCCTTTGAGTAGGTCGCCGGCGCCGAGTTTTCCATCGAAGCGACCTTGCCCGGAGAACGTTCCCGTCAATCCGCTGGAGCCTTGCCCGAGTTCGGCGAGTACCGTGGGTACCTGAGCGTCCGCGAGCGAAACACTGACGTCAAAATCGCTCGTCGATAGGATGACTTCTCCGTCCATTTCGATTTGGCCACCGAACAGCGAACCGCGAATCGATTCCGAGTCGGGTTGTTGGGGCTCGTCACTGGCGTCGAGCGAACTGGAATCGAGCGAATTGGCTCGGGTGGCAAGTGTCGGGAAGTACGCGGCTTTGCTGGGTAGTCGCATCGTCGCCAGCGTACCCATCCGCAATCGATCACCGTCGATCGCGTAGGGACCACGGATACCGGTAATTTGCAATTTCTCGACGTGCATCGAATCGATCCGCACATTTCCCGCCGCGAACAATCCGTTCTCGTCTCGACGGCCGTCGATCCAAACTTCACCTCTTAAACTGTGGACGGGTCCGACGTCGCCAATCCGGTTTCCTTCGAGCTGAAAGACGAGCCGCCAATCGATCGCGGGCTCGGGGCGACGCTCGGTAGGCAATCGTAGTTTCGTGTGACCGCGAACACTCACTGGACCGCGCAACTGCAATCGCCGTAGCGAATCGCTCATCTGTTGAGGCAGCGAGGCGATCAACTCCGCATCCGGATTCAGTCGGCTGCCGCTGTGAACGTCGAGCTCGAGCAACCATTGCCCGCTGGCATCTTGTTCACAGACTCCGTCGGCGGACAATCTCGAGAAATCATGGCGGCCTTCCAGTGACTCGATGGTAACCCTCGAGCCATCGTAGCGAACCGTTCCACCGGCGATGTCCAAGCGATAGGGTATCGAGGCGGGCCGCAAACTCAGTGATCGGTTCGTCACTTGATCGGTCGGATTCTGGATCGCGGTGACATCGAGTCCGAGGGGTCCACCATCTCCAGGAAGCGTCAACACGACATCGAGCCGATCCAGTAATCCGCCGGGCATCAATGCGTCCCACGATTGACGCGAAGCCACGGGCAACGAAGAACGCAGCGATTCGTCCATCGGAACATTAGTGGCATTGAAATTTAAAATCATTCGCGGTTCCGGTGGCAACACTGGCAAATGGTTCGCATCGGTGGTGCTCGGTTGGTTACCGACACGATAAACCGATTCAACGATCGCTGGCTGTCGCGGTGGCAACCGGTACACCCCGTCACAGAGCACTTCGCCGGCATTCGCATTGGTGCCTCGAAAGTTGCTCAAACTGACCAGGCCATCCTTGATATTCACTTGACCGGTCACGTTGTAGAGCGGGTAGGAGAATTTCTCGTAGCGGATTTGTCCGTTGACCACTCGGAGGTCGATGTCTTGATGCGGTCGACCCGAAGCGTCCGTTTCCAACCGCGCATGCAACAACTGGATACTACCCCGAGGTTGCAACGAGCGGACGAAGTTCTCGACGGGTGAGTCGTCCGTCCCACGCGGCGACAACGACGAGAGCAATGAGGAGTCGATCACCACCGGTCCATCGACGGTTGCCGAGAATGATTTCTCACGGTGTCGGCGCGGATCCAGCGGCACACGAAAATTGCATTGCAATCGCTGGCCGCCGACGCGCCCGATCATCGCATCACTCTTGGCAAATCCGTCGGCGACGTCGATGCGACCGACGAGTTGCTGGGCTGGATAGGGAAATCCCTCGAAGCTGACGTCGACGCCGTTGCAAAGAACACTCGCGTTCGAGGTCCATTGATCATTGCTGTACGCCACCTGGGCATCGACATCGACTCGGCCCACCGGACGCAAACGGTCCCATGCATCACGCACGTGAGGGGGTAGTGCGCCTACCAAGCGTTCGTCGAGCCAGAGTCCGCTCGCTGAGATGCCAAGATTCATAGCGGCTGGCCACCCGTGCCCTTCAATACGTCCTTTGACGCGGCATACCGCGTCGCCCAGCATTGCCTGAGATGATTCGATCTCGATCCCGCGCGGGTCGATGGCAATAACGCCGCTCATTTGGCTGAGCGGCAATGGCAGTTTCGGGTGGCTGAATCGACCTTCGTGAATCTTGCTGCGAACTTGATACTCGACCGGACTGGCTCCGTCGCTTCGCGCGGCAACGAACTCGGCGTCACCCACGAGATCAAGATCACGAGCGTCTTGCAGGGATTGAGTCAGTGATTGGGGCAAGCGATCGAACAGGTCGCGGCTAAAGTGTGCGCCTGAAACTTTACCTTGAACTTGAAACGCATCCCCCAATATCTCAGCCTTGATGGCGAGCGCACGAAAGCCTTCGGAGGATCCACTGAGTGCCACTCGTTGGAGTACTTGTCCGTCGCGACCCGTGGTGGTGTCGAGTGCGAGCTCAGCAATATCGACTTCAACCGGACGCTGAGATCGCTGGCGATCCAACAGCCGGAGCTTCACGCGGCGCAGTTCGATGCGCGGGCAAACCGGACCAAATTTGGGGGGTGGCCAAAGTGCGGCGAGCGAAACTCGACCATCGGATTCAATCCACGCGTCCGCCGTGACACCCTCGAGAATGATTCGGCTCGTCGCTACCGGATTGGATTTGTCCAGCAACTTTTCGGGGCGGATATCCGCGACCACGATCATCCGCTCAATGCGTATCATGTCGCGCGCATTGAAGTACGATTCGAGCGACTTCGAATCCGTGACGCGAACATCGTCAAAGAGGATGCCAATCTGAGGATCGTAGTGCCCGCGCCGAATCGAAACCCCGAAGCGGTCGTAGTGTTGGCTCAGTTGCTGGAGAACGCTGCGGCGAACTTGTTCACCTATCGTTTGGGGCGCGAGAGTTCGGACCACGAATACGATCGCGATCACCAATAGCGCAAGCAGGAACGCACGAGGAAAGAATCCCCGTCGGCGTGTTTCACGCGTGCCGTCCTTGCGGGTCAATTCGCGCCCTGATCCGTGGCTGAAATCCAATGAAAACCCTAACGGATCGTAGCTCCAGCGTCACTCGCCAAGCCAGCCCAAAAAGCCCCAGTAGCGATAGATCCAAGGTGATTGCCAGGGGCTGTCGAGCGATGCAGCGGCCGAGAAAATGCTAATCGCTAGCAACACAACGAGCGTTCGACGCCCGCTAACGCTGCGTGTAGCGAAATCAATCGCGGGGGCCATGGCAAACAACCAAAGCGGGGCAAACCAGAGCATCCAGCGAAAACAGATACTAACTCCGCCATAATTTCGATCGATTTCTGGGCGGACCATGTAAAAAAGAAAACAAACGGCGCTCGATGCACCAATTCCGCCCGCCAACAATCTCAAATCCAGGGGCCCGTAACGTAAACTCAGCACCAGTCCGAAAGGAACGATCAACCATAACGGCGTCAGCGAGAACAGTCCGTGATGCCCGACCGTCGCGTGAAACAGATACGCCAAATGACTCGGTTCCCCGCGATCGACCCCGACCCGACGCCCCTCTTGCCAGTAGCTGCCGGGGTACTCGTACCAATCATCCCAGTGATGCACATTCCAACCGCCCGGATCACCCACGCTAACGAGCTCGCGATCTTCGGAGCTAGGCAATAGCGCGTACCGACGATGGTCACTCGTGGAAACTCGCAATCGCGTCGGGTCATCGGACGCTTCGACGACGACCTTGGTCGCGGCATCCACCAAGTCGAGCGAAAGCAATTCTCGCTGCACCGATTTAGCCAATGAGGCTCCCGATTCATCGGCATCGATCGTCGCGATTTGCTCACCGACTCCCCGATGTGCATAAGGGGGCCGCAGACTTTGGTGCGCGATCCAAGTCGTCCCGAAGAACCCGATGGCGACGACCGCCGCACCCGCCATGAAGGGTGCCAGTGACCGCCGTTCGAGCATCCCGAAAAGCACCACCCAAACACAAAACATGGACAGCGCCGGAAGCTCGTTCGCAGCCACCATCGCCGCGGCGAATCCAGCGAGCGCCCAGACGTACCACCGCACACGATACGACGAACCCGTGAACTCGCTATCGAGTTTTTCACAGAGCATCATGTAGAGGTAGAGGACCAATGCCGAGCATGCTGCGGCGGGTAAATGATTGTTGAGCGTCACCGCGAACGGCAACATTAACGTCCCAAAACAGACTGCGGCACCGATAAAACGACGCGGCCAGTATCCCAGGCTGACGTACTCGATCGCGCCGATGGTGCAGCCTAGAAAGATCGCCAATAATGGTAAATTGATGAGTGCCAGTAGTATGCGAGTCGCGTAGAGAGGTTCGTCGGTAAGCGTCATGTTGGTCGACCACAGAAACACCTGGTAAACGCCGGCGACGAGGGTCGGAAACAACGTCGGTTTACTGCTGTAAGAATGCATCGCACCATCGTCGCCGCGATGAACGACGCGATCGATCGTTCCCCACGGTCGTCGATTTTTAACCGACCGAATCTCGATCAATCGGTCGATCTCATAAGTGCCGTCTTCGACGAGCGCGGCGACGGTGCACCAGCGGCTACGATCGTTGGCACTCAAGAACGCGGTGTCTCCTTCCGCACTTCGGACGACCGCGATTCGGCCAGCGGCGATCGCCAGAACGATGAGAATCATCAACGCGTACAGGTCTCGCCGTTGACGCTGCTCGAGCTCATCTTTATGCATCATGAGCGGTCATCTCCACTGCCATCGCTGAGTTGACTGGGTGCAGGCGTTTTCTCCGCGATGCTATACGGTTCGTGGGTGTCACGCGTGACCGACACGATCAACTCCGCGAGCAAACCGGCGACGAGCAATTGGGCCCCAAGCAGCACCGCGAGGATGCAATAGTAGAAGATCGCACGGGAGTGCAAATCCACGTCGACCCAAGATTCCGACATGCGACTCAAAACCCATTGGGCCGAGAGCCAGGTCATTCCCAATCCGCCCGCAGCAAAACAAACCATACCGGCGGAACCGATCAAGTGCAGCGGACGCTGCGCAAACCCGGTTAAGAAATAGATGGTGAGCAGATCTAAGAAACCTTTGATTAATCGCGAGACGCCATACTTGCTGCGACCATGCTTCCGCGCTCGATGATGGACTTCAATTTCGCCGACTCGCCAACCGCGTGCGGCTGCGAGCACGGGTACGAATCGATGCAACTCACCATACAACTTGACTTCGTCAAAGATCTCGCGGCGGTAGGCTTTGAATCCGCAATTATGATCGTGCAATTGGACTCCGGTGAGCCCGCTGACGAGCCCGTTGAACACGCGGCTCGGTAGCACCTTGTGCCAGGGGTCGTGACGGACACGCTTCCAACCACTGACGCAATCATAGCCTTCATCGATTTTCGTTAGGAACCGACTGAGTTCAGCCGGATCGTCTTGCAAATCCGCGTCGAGCGTCAACACAATCTCGCCGCGAGCCGCTTTGAAACCCGCGGCAAGCGCAGCGGCTTTGCCGAAGTTCCGTCGAAACCGAATCGCCTCCGTCGTCGCGTGTTGTTGAGATAATTCTTGGATGACGGGCCACGAACCGTCCGTGGAACCATCATCGACAAAAATAATTTGAGGCTGGATCGTTGCCGATTTCGCAGCATCCATCAATTGGCGATGCAACTCCGGCAACGACTCTTGTTCGTCGAGCACTGGCACGACGAACGAAACGCGACGTTCGGTTGGATGCGATAAATTCAAAGGGCTTTCCCGCGAGCGAAATTTTGCAGGTATCCCTGAATGAGTCATTCCGGTGCCCCTCGCCAAGATTCTAATTGCTTTTCCGACGACGTGTGCTGATCCACCACCACGCCGCGAGGGCGAGAATCGATTCGACGACCATGAACATTAAACGCAGGATAATCGCTGCGACCAGCGCTCGCGGCGTTCCGATCACGGGGGCGAGCATACTCGTCAGGACCAATTCGCGGACGCCGGCCCCGCCGGGAAGCAGCGACACGAAACCGATCGAAAATGCGAGTCCTATCGCTGCGGTTGCGACCCAGAACAGTTGAAACAGAGGCGGCCACGGTTGATCGTTGGGAATCGCCAGAATCGCGGTGGTGAAGCTGGCTCCGATCAATAGCCAGGCGATGATGGACCCGATCCAGGCGACCGCGAAGAGCCGCCATCCCGCTTGTCCGCTCAATCGCACTTCGGACTTCGTCAACCGCGAAGCAATGCGGCTGAGGATCGGCGGGAGCGTTGGCAGGGTCGCGGCCAAGGCCATCAGAACGGCCGCCGCGCGAATCCATGGAGGCACATCGGTCACCCACACCACGCTGCAACCGAGCACGGAACCGACCGCCAACATCGA
>JBBSJZ010000188.1:0-10055 GCA_038256795.1 Pirellulales bacterium
TACCCGTACGTCTACTACCCGCAAAATTTCTACGGGCAAGAGTACTACAAGAGCAGTGACAGCCGCTACACCCGCTATCCGGCCGAAATGCGGCTCCCGGTGTACAACAAGAAGTGGCACAACCCGTCTCCGAGTGCCCGCCGGTATCACTCCGGTCACCACTTCATGCTCGACGTCTTTTAGGCGACGATCGATCCCGACTGGCTGAGCCGACTAGGATGTCACCTGAGAATTCGTGACACCTCAACCGCCCGTGACCCACTCGATGCCAACCGGATCCAACGCCCGAACGCTCACGCGACTGCTGGCGACCGCCGCTGTTCCGTTGTGGATCGTCACGGCGGATCACAAAATCGGCTACGTGTCCGCCGCCGCAGCCGAGTGGCTCGGCGTCGAGGGCGACGAGTTGATCAATCGTCTTTGCACGAGCGGCTCCGCTGCAAGCCAGCACCCACTCGACGCGCTCGCGGCGTCGTTATCGCCGCCGGCGGGTCTCGCGGATCGTGGCGAGATGACGATGATGATCCAGCCCAACACGACGCAGGGTGCGACTCCGCGAACGGCGCTATTCGTCCGCATCGGCCGTGATTCAGCCGCCTTCACGTTGGCCATCGCTGGTGATTTTCACCCGCATGAGTGGGACGCATCGTTCACTGAGTCGACGGCCATCCGACAACAACTCGATGCGTGGCGGAAGCGATATGCGGCGCTCGCCGTGACCGTATCTGCGGGTGCATCTCCAGCCGCGAAGCGTCTTCGCGCTCGCCTTCAAATCGCGGCGAAGATCCGTTGCCATCTCGGGTTCTTTGGGCCCAGTGGCTGCGGCGCCGAAGCGCTCGCCCAGCGGATTCACCAGCTTTCGGCACCCGGCGAAGTGATCGTCGTCGTCGAGGGTCCCCTGATGGATGCCGAATTGCTCGAGGCGACGATCGCGCCCGCCGTCGACGTGCTCACCGAATCGCCATCGTCTGCCGCCACCGTGCTCGTCCGAGCGCTTGATGAGATGCCAATGGAGGCTCAGTCGCGGCTCGCCGACGTCGTCACGAATGCTGCGGGGCGATTGCGGTTGATCGGTTTGTGCGGTGTACAACCGAGTCTGTTTTGTGAGCCGCTTGCGCTGGGCCATGACACCACACTCGGCGGCGATGTGGCACCGGGCCGCGACGCGTCAATCGATCATGCGATCGATGATGCGGCGACCGATCGCATCATAGAACCCCGGCTGGCGGAATGCGTGAGCGTATTGAGCGTGTCCATCGAGCCGCTGCGGACACGCGTGGAGGACTTGCCGGTGCTGGCGTCGGCACTCTTGGACGCGCGGCACGCCGCCGGTGCGGGTCCCGCCGAGCGGCTCAGCCGAGCGGCGCTGGACAGCATTGTTGCTTATCCTTGGCCAAGCAACTTTTGGGAACTCGAGGCCGCGATTCGTCACGCGGTTCGCGCCTGTGCCGGCGACATTGTGATGCCCGAACACCTGCCGCTCGCCGTTCGCTCGTATCGTAGCGCCGAGTTGATCCAACCGGAGGCTGCCCCCGTGGACCTCGACGCTGCGGTGGCTCGGTACGAATCGAAACTGATTCAAGACGCGCTCGTGGCCAGCGATCACAACCGCGCCGAGGCCGCTCGTCGGTTAGGCATTAGCCGTGCAAGATTGTTGCGAAAGATTGACGAGGCGAAGGCCCCATCCCAGGACCCGGCGACGCGAGACGCATCGTGAAATCATCGGCACAGGAGCGGCACGCGGTGAATGTGACCCCACGCCACTGGATCGTTAGTGAATCTGGTGCGCGATGGCGAAAAGCTTGCTGGCGGTTCGTTCCCGAGTGGCTCGGGCAATCCGAATCGCTGCTCGTGCACAGTCAGCCGCCGGGTGAGGTGTCCGCACGTGCCGAACGACTCGGCGGGGGCGTGTTGTTGTGGGAGATCGAGTGGAAGCAAGCGGCGGAACTGCCCACACTCGCCAGAATGGCCGCCTCGGGCGCGAAGCGGGATGATTGGCTTCAAATTGTTGCCGCGGCTTCGCTCACCCCGCGAGATCGATGTGCACTTTCGGAAATGGGGATCGCTGCGTTCATCCGGCACCCCGAAGATCTGCCGCAGCTACGGCGGATGGTCACAGGGCACTTCGCACGCGTGCATCGAGTCTTACACTAGAACCCGCATCAATCGCCCCAGATTTCTTTAACCGTGCCGTTCACACAGCCTTCAATATGTCCAACATCTCTCGTGAAGTCGTCCAGCAAGCTATCGAGAACCATCCCGATCCCGAGACGGGGCGTTCGCTGCGCTCGATGGGCCAAATCAAGGAACTCACTGTCGACGGATCGACCGTCCGCGTCGTCCTCGGCTTGACCACGCACTCACTCGCGATTGCCGACGAAGTGGTCGATGCGCTCACGTCAAAGATCCATGCGGCGGCTCCGGGCAGCCACGTCGAAATTGAAGTGGTCGACCAACCTCGTCAACCACCACGCCTCGGCCAGAGTGCGCTGCGAATTAAGAGCGTGATCATCGTCGGCAGCGGCAAGGGTGGTGTCGGCAAGAGCACCGTGGCCGCGTCGCTCGCACTCACGCTGCATCGCTTCGGATCCAAAGTCGGTTTGATGGATGCGGATGTTTACGGACCCAGTATTCCGCAATTGCTCGGGCTCTCCGGTCGTCCCGCCATTACTGAAGCGAAAAAAATCGAACCGATTCGCACGAGCACGGGGATGCCCGTGATCTCGATGGGCTTCCTCGTCGAGCGTGATCAAGCCGTGATCTGGCGAGGCCCGATGCTCCACGGCAGCATCACGCAATTTTTGAGCGACACGGATTGGGGCGAGTTGGATTACCTCGTCATCGACATGCCGCCCGGCACCGGCGATGTCGCACTCACGCTCTCGCAAGCCGTTCCGATCGCCGGTAGCGTCGTCGTGTGCACGCCCCAAGAGGTCGCGCTGCTCGATGCGATCAAGGCAATTAGCATGTTCCGCAAAGTGAACATTCCGATCCTGGGCATGGTCGAGAACATGAGCGGCTTCACGTGCCCGGGATGCAGCAAGACCTACGACATTTTTGGTCGCGGCGGTGCCCGCGATAAAGCGGAAGAGCTCGATGTGCCGTTCCTCGGGGCGTTGCCGATCAACATCGATCTCCGCATCGCCGGTGACGAGGGTCGCTTGGCGAGTGAGATCGACCAGAACGCGGCGGCGCGAGCACCGATGGACGCGGTGGCCAAGGCGATCGTGCGCAGTCTGGCGGCACGAAGCGCGATGAGCCCGCCGAAACCGAGTCTGCCGACACTCTAGGCGACCCTTCCGACGCGTTAAGAACGCGAGACGGAAGTCAACGAAAAGAGCCACGTCAGACTTGAATCCAACGTGGCTCTTGGCATTTTCACGAGAGCAAAACCGTGGTCTTGCTCGACTGAGGCTGCAAAGCCTACTTCTTCTTCGAAGCGCGCTTCTTAGCGGTCTTCTTCTTGACGGCCTTCTTGCTAGCGGCGCCAGCAGCAGCCTTCTTCTTCGCAGCCTTCTTCTTAGGAGCTGCCTTCTTCGTCACCTTCTTCTTGGCCACCTTCTTCTTCGTAGCTGCCTTTTTGGTAGCTTTCTTCTTCGTAGCTTTCTTCTTGGCCATGTTCTTCCTCCGCGAGAAAGGACGGTCAGCGAATCATTGTGACTTCAACAGAGTTTGCACTCAGGAAGCCACCGGCCACGGCTCGCTAACTGTTGTTGGTGATTGAGCCAGCACATCCCGACGTCCACGTCAGCAACTTGCACTTTCTCAACCGGTTAAAAACTCCGGCTAACTTTACGGAGTTCTCTGAATTCCGCAACATCTTTTCCACAAAAAAGTGGTTGCGTTGAAAAGATTTCTTGTTAGCGCGTTACGACCCGCAGCGCCACAGCGCGATGCGCGGTGTGGATAACTCTTCACGACAACGCATGTTTTGCACGACGGTTCACGCCAGCGATGCGCGACGCACGTTGGCGATGACTTGATTCGAGCATGCACTCGCGCTACCGACACGTGCGATAAAAAAAAGTCGAACGTTGTGGGAGAACCGAGACACTTTTGAAACTCACGAAGTCAGATGCGCTTCGTTTGTCATCGCTGCGCGCGAGTGCGTTCAATACCGCCACTGGTTGCTCTGCTGCAACTCTTGGTAGTTCGTGAACGCGAACCAAAACATGAACATCGCCATGAACGGCTGGCCGATGTTGTACGCGAACGCGGCAAGCGCCACCGCGCAAGCGATACTGACATAGAGCGAGTACTCCACGCGTCCGCCCAGCATCAGGAACAACGATCGTGAGACGCGTCCGCCATCGAGCGGCCACACCGGCACTAGGTTCAGCAGCGCCCACACGATGCTCGGCCAAAGATAAAAATAAAGGAGAGCGATGATGGCATCGCTCTCGAACCAATCGCCCTCGATCGTGTCGTTGAGCGACTCCAAAAACCACGGTAGCCCGGGTACGTAATGACTCGACGCCATCACCGCCAAGATCACGACGGCGGCTGAAGCGAGTTGCGCCAAGGGACCGGCAATCGCGATCCATAAGTTACTCGCCTCACTCGTGCCGCCGAATCCGCGAGAGCGTGAAAAGGAGCTCGTCGGGATCGCTAAACCGCCGAAATGATACAGCACAATCTTACTGTCCATCCCCGCTTGCCGCATCGCCAAGGTGTGCCCCAGTTCGTGGATCAGGATGCTGACGAGCACGCACGCCGACCACATCAAAAGCAGTGCCAGCCGACCGGGACTACCATCGCCGAATTGGCGGTCCATGCCGTCGACGAGGTTGTAGCCGAGGACGACGCAGCCGAGCCAAAAAGTCCAGGCAATACGCACCGGGAACCCCAGCACACTGAAATGGACGTCGTACGGCGATGAGTTCGGTTCTTGCAGTAACATCAGGCGACTTTTTAATTCGATGCGGGCGTATTTTCGATCACGAACGACCACAAGTCCGCGTACTCTTCGATCCGCTTGCTAACCGGCGTCCCCGCCCCGTGACCGGCGCGAGTTTCGATGCGGATCAGCGTCGGATGATCACAACCTTGGGCCGCTTGCAGCGCCGCGGCGAACTTGAAACTATGCCCCGGGACGACACGATCATCCCGATCCGCCGTGGTGATCATCGTCGCCGGGTAACACTCACCCTCGCGAACGTTGTGCAGCGGTGAATACGCGAGCAAATTGTCGACTTGGTCCGCTTCATCACTGCTTCCAAATTCCGCAGCCCAGGCCCAGCCGATCGTGAACTTGTGATAACGCAGCATGTCCATCACACCGACCGCTGGCAAGCACACGGCATACAAGTCCGGTCGCTGGGTCATCACCGCACCGATGAGCAACCCGCCGTTGCTGCCGCCGCGAATCGCCAGCCGCTCGCGACTCGTGTAGCCCTTGTCGATGAGGTACTCGGCCGACGCGATGAAGTCGTCAAACACGTTTTGTTTCTTGAGTCGCATGCCCGCTTCATGCCACTCGCGTCCGTACTCGCCGCCACCACGTAGGTTCGCGACCGCGTACACCCCGCCCGATTCGACCCACGCCGCGATCGCCGGTGAGTAAGCGGGGCTGAGTGAGATGTTGAAACCGCCGTAAGCATAGAGCACCGTGCGGTTGCCTCCGTCCAGCTTCGCGTCGCGGCGGCGCGTGACGATGATCGGCACGCGCGTCCCATCCTTGCTCTCGCAAAAAACTTGTTCGGTGACGAAGTCAGCTGCGTTTAGCAATGTTTTGGGTTCACGCCACATCGTGACCGCGCCGTCGACAAGATCGTAGCGATAGATCGATGCGGGCGTGATGTAGTTCTCGAAGGTGAAGAACGTTTCGGTGGAGTCGCTTTTGCCAGCGAAACCACTGACGCTGCCGAGTCCTGGCAGCTCGACGTCACCGAGCGTTTCACCGGCGATGGAATAGCGAGTGACCTTGCCGAGGGCGTCGTGCAAATACGTGCCAAAGAATACTTCGCCAAACAGATTCGCGCCTTGCAGCACATCATCGGTTTCGGCAATCACTTCGCCCCACGCGCTCCGCTCGGGATGCTCGACATCGACGGCGATCACGCGTCGTTTCGGAGCCTCGTGATCGGTTAGCAAGAACATCGTGCTGCCTTGCGATGCGACGAATTCGTAATCCGCATCAAAGCCCGTCACGAGTGGCTGGACGACTGAATCGGGCTGGCTGAGATCCTTCACGAAGAGTTGTGACTTGGGCTCGCTGCCTTGCCAGTTATGGATCACGAGGTATCGACCGTCCTCGGTCACCGTCGGCGAAAACCCCCACTTCGGCTCATCCGACTTCTCGAATACGAGTTTGTCCGCATCCTGGGACGTTCCCATTTGATGAAAATAGAGTTTTTGGAACTCATTGGTACCCGTCAACTCGACACCGTCCCGAGGAGCGGCGTAGCGAGCGTAGAAAAAACCGGATTGGTCGGGCATCCAAGCGACGCCGCTAAACTTGCTCCAGCGAATTTCGTCTTCGGCATCCGTGCCCGTCGCGATGTTGCGGACTTTCCAAGTTCGCCAGTCGCTTCCGCCATCGGCGAGCGAGTACGCGAGCAACTTGCCATCATCACTGGGGTGATATTCGCCCAAAGCAACCGTGCCATCGTCGCTGAGGGTGTTCGGATCGATGAGTAATCGCTTGTCATCGCTGAGCGAACCGGCGGTGTAGAGCAGACTCTGGTTTTGCAGTCCGTCGTTGTGACTGTAGATGTACGTGTCGCCGTGTTTCTCCGGCAAACTGTAGCGTTCATAGTTCCAAAGCTCTTCCAATCGCTTTCGCATCGGTTCACGCGAAGCCAGTGAATCGAGATACGTACGGGTGAGATCATTTTGAGCTTCGACCCAGGCCGCAGTGTCCTCGCTTTCGACATCTTCGAGCCAACGGTAACGATCTTTCACCATGCGTCCGTGGTAATCATCGATGACGTCGTCAACGCGTGAAGCGGGATAGGTCATGGTGGCCGGTTTGTTCGTGGCGGGCATATTCTTGGCGGTTGGGGTCGTCGGATCGTCAGCGCTGGAGATTGCAGCGGTGATCGCAACGGGAGCGACCACCGTCAAAAGCAACGTGAGCGAGAACTTCGCGTTGCGCGATGGTCGACGCGGGGCAAGGGACTTCATCAGGTTGCATCCGGGTGGAAAGGGAGCGATGCCGAAGCAGCGATGGTTGTTTTCATGGCACACAGCCGACACACTGGAGCGAGTGCGACGGCTCTATCGTATCGTGTGCTTGATCTTATCGTCTGGGTAACTCTCGCTGGAGGGTCTGCAAACGTCACGCTCTCCTACCCCATCGATTTCGCCCTGGTATGGCAAGCTTCGAGTCCGCTTGCGACATTGGGTCGCAGCCACCTCAATTGATGTGCCGGAACGATTTCGTCAATCCAGCCGCCGCCAACCGATGCTGTGGTTGGCCGTCGCTGCGGCCGGCGGGGTGTTACTGGATCATGGACTGAAGCTAACGATTCTGGCCTGGGCGATTGCTTCCGCATTGGCGTTCATCGCCTGCAACGTGGTACGTCCGGGACGTCGTGCGTTCTTAATTGCGGTGATGATTGTTCCGCTCTTAGCGATGCGACATTCCGCGCAGCGTGGCGAGTACGAATCCGCTTCGATCGCGTCACTCGTCGGTGACGATGCCCAACCGGTGATCGTCGAAGCCGTCATCGATCAAGCGGCTGAACTGCGACCGCATCCGATGGCGGGCATCGGATATCGGCGTGATCAATCGCCGTGGCAAACGGAATTCGAGTGCCGTGTCGAGCGGATCCAGATCGGCGGCAATTTCGTTCCCGCCACGGGTCGCATTGTCGTGGTCGTCGACGGCGCGTGTGACGAACATCTTCCTGGCGAACGGGTCCAATTGTTCGGATCGATTCGCCCTCCGACGCCTCCGACCAACCCCGGCGAGCGTGATCTGCGAGATTCCTATCGCCAACGCGGTCTGCACGCGCGGTTGTCATTGACCGGGAACGATAAAATCAAGGTGATCGAACCGGCGCCGCCCTCACCGCTGGCCTGGATCGCAGACCTCGCCCGCACGAGCCGCGAGATTCTGCTCCGCCAAACAGCGACGTCAACGGGCGGTTTGGCGGTGGCACTGGTGATCGGCCAGCGTGAGTTTGTTGATCCTGCGACTCAAGATTTATTGCTCGTGACCGGGACCGCGCATCTGCTCTCGGTCAGCGGCTTGCATCTGGCGATTGTCGTGCTGCTGGCCCGCTGGATCGGCATGGGATTGCGGTTGCCGCGGCCGCTTCAACTCTTGCAGATCACGATGGTGAGCGTGTTCTATGTGATGATCACGGGAGGTCGACCGCCCGTCATTCGCGCCAGCATTCTTGTCGGGTTGTTGGTGCTTTCGACGATCACCCGCCGGCCGTCTCAGCCGATCAATACGCTGTCGATGGCCGCCGTGATCCTGTTGGCGTGGCGTCCGATGCTGATCTTCAATGTCGGTGCGCAGTTATCGTTTCTCGCGGTGGCAACATTGATGTTGTGTGGCAATCGCTCCGGCGATGGGTGGTCGTCGCTACAAGATGCGTCCGCCGAGGAAGAACGCCTTCGCGAACTCGCCGAGTCCGCATCATCCGCGTGGGTGCGTGCCGGACGCTGGTTCGGCCACTACTTGCGTCAAGCGTTTTGGTATAGCGCTTGCGTGACGGCGATCAGCATGCCGATGGTGTGGTACCAATTTCATGTCGTGTCACCGATCAGTGTGCTAACGAACTTGTGCATGAGCTTGCCGCTGGTCATTGCGCTCGCCGCCGGGATCGCAACCGTGATCGTGGGTTCGATTTCCGAGACGCTCGCCGTGATCCCCGGAATCGTGTGCGATGCGAGCTTAACGGTGATGCTATCGATCATTCGTTTCTTTGCATCGATCCCGCTCGGGCACGCTTGGTTGCCGGCCCCACCACCATGGTGGGTGATGGTGTTCTACATCGTGCTCGCGATCACGATGATGGTGCCCGGACGTGGACGCGTCCGATGGTTTCGTTACTCCTGGATCACTGGCTGGATGGTCGGCGCGTGGTTCATCGCTACCGAGCCCGCCGCGATGGATTCCGGAGACTCGGCGGCGACGAAAATCGAAGCGACGTTTGTCGACGTCGGGCATGGCACCGCGGTGGTGATGCGATTCGCCGCCGATGACGTGTGGCTTTATGATTGTGGACGACTCGGTAACTCGGTCGCCGGGACTGCGGATGTCGATGCGGTGCTGTGGTCATTGGGCGTGACTCGGTTGACCGGTGTCATGCTTTCACACGCGGACACCGATCACTACAACGCGCTGCCCGCTGTACTGCGCCGATTTCACGTCAAGCATATTTACACGCCGGTGACCTTGTTCGCTGACCAAGAT
The DNA here is from genome assembly GCA_038256795.1 of Pirellulales bacterium. GTDB lineage: Bacteria > Planctomycetota > Planctomycetia > Pirellulales > Pirellulaceae > JBBSJZ01. The sequence goes on from JBBSJZ010000188.1 coordinate 9,371, forward strand.
CCGATGTTGCAATCGCTCAAAGCCCAAATTGACTCGCTCAGCATCCCGATCGTTCATTGGCGTGAGGGCGAGACGCTCGTCTCCAGCGGGGTGGGTCTCCGCGTGATGCATCCGCCGGCGCAGCGAGTTCGCGGCAGCGATAATGCGAATAGTTTGGTGCTCGTGATCGAAGCCGGTTCGACACCGCTCGTGCTTCCCGGCGACCTCGAGCCGCCGGGTACGGAGTCATTGCTCGTTCAACCGCGTCCACGCGGCGGCGGCGTCATGATGGCGCCGCATCACGGCAGTCTACGCCTCGAAATGCGACCGATTCTTGACTGGTCCCGAGCCGCTGCGGTCGTCGTTAGTGGCGGCGATCGCGCCGCTCGAGATGAGGTGCATCAAGCGCTGGGGGTCACGGGCGCACGCGTCCTCGTCACGTCCTCCGCAGGAGCCATTCGCGTGCGAATCACCGAGGACGGAAAAACCGAACTGCGATCCTGGCTCGATTCACGCTGGTAAGCACTCACGTGACAGTGATTTGGGAGGACTAGTGTTTTGGGAGGACTAGTGCTTTGTCAGCATTGAATTTTAGGGTAGACGGATTTTAGTTTGTTCCGAGCGTCGTCGATTTTCATTTGCCAGTCGACGCCGCGCTGATTGTTGTTGACATCGGCTGACCAAGCCGCAATTTCGCGTTGCAGGA
>JBBSJZ010000189.1:0-10055 GCA_038256795.1 Pirellulales bacterium
GCAATCGTTTTCACCTGTATGGCGTGCTTCTCGGCACGAGCGGACGATCAACTTCCGCAGGTTCCGCGGATTGATAGCGTCATGATGATAGACGCCCAGCCACACCAAAATGATCCGGCGGTCATCTGGTATGACGATTTCGATCTTCCACAACGCCAGGATCAATATCCTGAGAAGAGTGGCAAGCTGTCGCAAGAGGTTCGCTTTGGAACCACCGGAACATCGCTGGAGATGGCTTATCCGCGTGGCTCTCAGGGAGTCGGCGGACGGAAAGTCTTCTTCGGCGATTCTCCGACCAATCGCGGGCAAACTGTGCGGGGCGACGAGTCGTTTGACGACATCTACTGGCGGATCTATCTCAAGCATCCTGCCGATTGGAAGGGTGGTGGCCCGGCCAAGCTAACGCGTGCCACTAGTCTTGTTCCTCCAGGTTGGCGACAGGCGATGATCGCGCACGTGTGGAGTAGCGGTGAGGCTTTGACGTTGGACCCGGCCAGTGGTGTCAAAAATGGGCTCGTGGTCACAACTGGCTACAACGATTTTGCCAATCTGAAATGGCTGGGGAACAAGCCAGAATCCAAATTCAAACTTCATGGTGGCGACGGACTTGGCTGGTGGGTTTGCGTCGAAGCGCGGGCGAAGCTGAATACACCTGGGAAGAATGATGGCATAAACCAACTCTGGATCGACGGAAGGCTGGAAGCGGAGCGGCGGGACCTCGATTGGAGAGGGACGTTCACCGAGCGCGGTATCAATGCAATTTTTCTGGAAGCCTACTGGAACGAAGGCTCGCCCGTTGATCAGGCGCGTTGGATTGACAATTTTGTTGTTTCGACCAAGCCCATCGGTCCGGTGTTCTGCTCCACCAATCCAACGAATCGAAAAACCAGCTTTATCGGCCCCGGGTACCAGCATTCATGGCAGGCCGAGATTGTCGAGAGGGATTCAATGGGTGGTGCGGCCGGAGATCCGGTTTGGAGATCCTTGATACGAGGTGATTCAAACCACGTCACCATCAACTCCGAGAATGGTGAATTCCTTGGTCGTTTATCACCGTCGGAGTCACTCGCTAGCGACACCTCCTATCTCTTTCGAGTGCGGCAACGAAGTAGCAACGGCCAATGGTCTCCATGGAGTGACTGGCATCAGCCTTTCCAAACAATAGCTGCGCAAGAGGACTCTCCAGAGTAGTGAGTACTACGGCAATTGACTTGCTGAAATGGTTGGTTTCCCTGGGTGAGTCTTCTTCCCTGGGTTATTCGCCGTTTGAAGACTGCCCGGAAATTTTTTTATCGACTGCGTCGAAAGCGTCGCGTCGAGCGAAGCAGACCGGCCGGTGTCTAAGTTGCTGAAGCGCTCAACATCGGCATCGAAACGGGCAGTTATTTTCTCGGTGTTCAACTCGTTCATTCCGCCGGCAGAACGGTGGCGACAAACAATCGCACCATGTGCTCCCGCAATCCCAAAGCGTGAAGTCGAGGTCGAAGACGATCGGTTTGGGAAGCATCAGCGCCCGTGGTTTCAACTTCTGAGCGGAGCAGCCTGTCGTAGGTAATTAGCCTACACGAGGACGTTGAGTTATGCACGCTGCGATGAGCAAGTGACCGATCCCAGCTGGGGCTCGCAAGGTAAACATGCCGTGACCATTAGACTGCGACCATTTGTGTTTACTTCGTCGGCATGTCGCAGGTTCGTAATTCAACCATGAATGTCGACATATCGTGCGGGTGAGAAAAACACCATTGAACTGAGAATCTCAATAAGACAAGCAAGCATCTTCGTTACTCCGATTCGCTTGACGTATTCTCCCTCGAGAAGATCCTACCAACGCTCAAATTTTCGGAGCTCAGACGCAGTTCGTTGATCTTCCGCGAAAACAAATGCTGGTTTGCCAGTGATGTCGGTGCTTGTGAAAGAGGGGCACCAGTACGTCTCAACATGTTCGACGACCAGATCAGTGCCAGTGAAGTGATCGACTCCAGGCGGTCGTTCGGGGTTGTACATGGTATCGGTCAGGTCACGCATCAATGCGACGTTTTTCCCAAGTTTGACCATTTGCCGGATGGCGAAGGGGCGTCCCAGGACGCACATGTTCAGATGAACGCCGCAGAGAATGACGTTCTTGATTTTGCCTTCCGCCAACAGATTGAAGACTTCTTGACCGTCATCTGTTAAGGCATCGCCATCGACCATCTCGATCAACTTATTCTGTCGGCTCCACGCCTCGTGAACTTCGCATTTCTCGCCCTGACAACTGCATCCCATGTCGGAGTCGTCGATGGGCAGGACGCCTTCGTATTTCGCATCGGTCCAGCACCACTTCGTGTCCCATCGCTCTGCGCTCGAAAGTGGGATCGGCGTCTTCACGAACGGCGACGCTTGAGCCATTTTTCGTTGCGGGCTGTCATCGTAGAAATCAACAACACTGCTGGGTGCGTGAATGATCAGGACCCCCTGCTGCCTGGCAGCGTTGACGGTCTCGTTCAAGGTCGGAGCCATTTCATCGACTCGTCGTGCCGCGGACTTGCACCAGTGATCGTCCCACATGTCGCAGATGATCAATGCGGTGTTTTCGGCTTTCCAAGCAACTCGCTCTCGTTTGCATTCGCTCTCAGATAGTCCACGGCTACGCAAATTCAATACGAGATCGCCACCAGCTGAATGAGAATTGAGCATCACCGCGAATGACAGCGCCAGCACGATTTGTTTTAGGTTGATTTTCATGACACGAGAATAGCCGCCCGCGAATCATGCCGCAAGCAAAACCAGTTCGGCGACGATCATTTCGAAGATCGGCAATCAAATTTTGTGCAAGGTTCAACCACGCTCCAGAAGAACGATTTGTGTTGCTTGCCATGAATGATCTATCTGAACACGACGATACCGTGTTGTCCTCGTTTTCCTAAAACGTAATCACACGGTTTCGGGCACATGCGGTAGTTTGGAAATCAACAGCGATCGACCGTTGTCCCAGTCGAAATCAAGCTGTGGCCAACCGCATTGTGGATCCACGACGGCAACCGTTCCGGTGGTGCCGGCAGGAATTGGGTCAGAGTCATCGGCCATCGAAACCAGTCGAACGCGATCGCCCAACTTGAAAGTTTGGTTCGCCATCAGTTTCTCGCCCCATCGGTTTCGTCGACATCCGGTCGAGTCGCAATTTGATGCGTTGAAACAAGTCGCGTGAAATTTGGTGGGCGATGAATGACCGCGGGTGCCTCTCGGTGTTCGGCGACCCGCCCGACAACTACTGGCTCGATTGCTTGGTCGGTTGTGCCGTCGCCGCTGCGGTGCAGAAAGCATTGCTGGTGGGAAAAAGACGGCGGATCAATTCGGTGCTTGGCTGTCGGGCGTATTCGCTGATTTCAAAGAACTCGATGAACTCGATCGTTTTTCCTTTTGCATCACCACAACGGGCAATCAGTTGATCACGAAAACGCTCGGCGCGCGGCCGCGCATGTCGCCCATACCACGATTTGACCCACTGGAGTTTCTCTTGTTCATCGTCAGGGACCGTGTCCAGAATGCCAGCTTCGTAGGCCAACCACTCGAACAACTGTGATCGGTGACAGGCAAGCATCTTCGCGATGGACTCCATCTGTTCGCAGACGTCGATGATGACATCAGCTCGCATTGGTGCGGGTCGCGTAAACAGATCGGGCAGAAAAGCTACCACCGGATCTACGTGAAGTGCAGGAACGTTGGGGACAACGTGTGGAACCGTCACCATGTACGAGGCGTCCTGCACGCATTGCCCGACGGCCCGATGATCGGGATGGTAGTCACACGTGCGATGTGTCAGCAGCAGGTCGGGATTGAATTCGCGGATCTCTTGAATGATGCGATGGCGAACTTCCAACGACGGCTGAAGACTGCCGTCGGGGAAATCCCACGTTTCATAGATCGCTCCGATGACGTTGCCCGCGTTGCCAGCCTCGGCACGTCGCAAGCCGATCAACTCTTCGGGCGGACGCTGGTGATGACCGGCGGCCCCGTCGGTCACCGAGATCAACTTCACCGGTCGATCGAGCTGACGATAAATCGTTGCCAAGCCGCCTCCGCTAAACTCTGCGTCATCAGGGTGAGCACCAAGGATCAGGAGTCGAGGAGTTTCATTCATGTCAGTCATCCTTTCAGTCGTCCTTGCTCAAATGAACTTCGTCATTCCTGGTCGAGCGATGACGACTTCAGGAGCCGCACCCCACTCATATTTTTCGGGCGACAAATCCTGCAACGAATTCATTGCCTGATCCCAGGTAATCTCTTGTCCGGTGTAGGTTGCCATGCGTCCCATAATCGCCAGCATCGTGCTCTTGGCCATGTACTCTCCGTTGTTCAGCGGTTTGCCAGCGCGAATGCCGGCGAACAGCTCGTCGTGCTCGACCTGATACATGTTCTTGACTTCCTGATCAAATTTCCAGGTCGAGTCGGTGGTTATATCAAGCTGATTCTCGGATAGAGTGGCCCGGCCTTTTGATCCGAACGCAAAGCTTGACATTTCGTTCTTGCAACCACGCTGCTGTCGACAGTTGCTGAATAGTCGCGCGCCATTTTCGTATTCGTAGGTCACGCTGTGATGGTCGAAGATATTGCCGTACATCGGATCGGTTCGAACCTGGCGACCGCCCATTCCGATGGCTTTGGTTGGGTAGCCGCCCATCACCCACGCACAAACGTCGAGGTAATGCACGTGTTGCTCGACGTTGAAATCGCCTGACAGCCACGTGAAATAATACCAGTTTTGCATCTGCCATCGCATGTCGGACCAATCATTTTCGCGTGGCTTGACCCAGATCGATCCTCGATAGTCGTTCGCGATGAGAGTATGGATGTCACCGATCGCCCCATCGTGCAGTCGCTTGACGGTTTCCCGAAAACCGCCGTCGTAGCGAATACAAAGGCCGGATACGACAGACAAATTCTTGCGTTTGGCTTCCGCACAGGTCTCGAGCACCGAGCGGACTCCCGGTGCATCCACGGCAACCGGCTTTTCTGCGAAAACATGCTTGCCGGCATCGATGGCGGCTTTGAGGTGCATCGGTCGAAAGTGAGGCGGCGCTGTTAACAGCACCACGTCAACATCGGCCGCCATCACGTCCTTGTAAGCTTCAAAGCCGACGAATTGTTGTTCGCGCGGAACGTCGATCTTATGAGCGATTTCCTTGACGGCGGAAAGAGATTTCAAACTCAATTGCAGTCGATCCTCGAACGCATCCCCCATCGCAACGAGCTTTACCCTTTCATCAGCTTCCAACGCTTGCCTCGCGGCACCCGCGCCGCGGCCTCCGCATCCGATCAAACCGACTCGCAACACGTCATCACCGCCCGCGGCATGAACGGGCGAAGGGAACACAATCGTCCCCGCGCCGACGACGGCAGCGGCCGTCGAGAGTGAAGTTCCGATGAATTGTCGTCGGGAAGAATCTGGCAACGCGATGCTATCGTTTGTCGTCTTTGGCATTAGTTTCTCCGTCTCGAGGCAACTGTAATTTTGAAAGCGGGGCTTTTGTAAGTGGTCGAATCTGAAAATTGCGGAAAATTATCTCGTTCTTTTCGTTCTCCAACAAGATTTTGCCGGCCGCTGGATAAACATCATAACACTCATTGACGATCGTTCCGTTGATCTTGACCGTCACTCGGTTCCCGGCGCAGATACATTCAACCTTCGTCCATTCTCCCACTGGGCTTGCGACGTCGTCCTTGCCGCGCGAGTCGATCAATTCCTGAAAGCCGACTTGGTGATTGGACCACCAAAACTGTTTACCTGAATATACCGTCTTTGCGCCATCCCGTTGCCAGCGAGTGCGTCCGTCGCTCGCTGTTATTGTATCACTCGCGATCGTGACTGGAATGGAGTTGCCGTTGATGTCCGTTCCCTTAATGACAATCAGATCCCCCTCGCATCCTTGGGCAAGTTGGCATTCGATCGAGGCCATCCAGATCCCACGGGCGTTGCCAGCCGGCCCGGTCGCGTGAAGAAGGATTCCCGAGTTGCGAACGTACCTTGATCCGTCGGTCCGATGGCCCCACTTAAATTCCACACTCAGATGATAGTCTTGGTATTCATCCGCCGTTGCCAGATATCCCATTCCTCGACCGCCGATGTGAATCATTCCGTCGGTGACACGATAATCGGAATGGGGATCTTCGTGCTTTGTCTCCTGCAGCCATGTGGTGAAGCCCGAGAGGTCAATCCCATTGAAAGGACGAATGATTGTGTCACGAGGCGAGATAGCAACGTCGTCAGCGTCTTGACCGAGGCATGACTGCGAAGCGATCAGGATTGCGACCAAACATGTGAACCAGGATTTTTGTAAGAACATTTATCTTGCCGGTGCCTGAAGCCCTGCCACAACTGTCTCCAAATACTCCCGAACACGCCTCGCAAGCATGTCGATGCCCTCAGGAGTGTCGGGACGTGGGACGATGGGCGCGAAAACATTTTCACAGCAAAGCGGCATTTTGCGGCCAGCGAAAGCGACGGGATCAAGCAACCGATAGTGGTCGATCTCGCCAAACCCCGATCCGCAATCTTGATCGAGCGGCCAATTGCGATGGTCCTTCATGCAGAAACTATGAACAACGTCCGCGCACTCTCGAATATCCGGAATCGGGTCAACGTTCAAGTAGTCCATCACGTTGCCGGCATCGTAATTCACTTTGATGCCCGCATCACCAATTTCCCGAACAATCTCCGCGCACGCCTTTCCCGTTCCTGTTGATCCGCCATGTTGCTTGACCACCAACAGCACTCCGTTGTCGCGTGCAATTGGTCCAAGTTTCTTAAATCGTTCGATCCATAGTTTTCGATTTTCACCTTTCGTGTGACCGAAGGTTAGCACCTGCGAAATCTGCGCGGCGCTGGCTTGTTCGATCCGCCGCGTGAGGACTTTCAAACCCTCGGGGGCTTCCGGGTAAACCATTGAAAACATCATCAGCGGCTCAAGTCCAAGATCACGGCACTGCTTCGCCAGTTCGCGTGCTTTACTGGGCGGTGCATCGGTTGGCATGACCGGGATACTTTTGCCGCCCGGATTCTCTCGATGGGATGTCCCCCAGGCAACGAAACGATAACCCGCTGCCTTGATCCCATGAAACGCACGCGTCAGAGGAAAGGCTGAAAACGGAACCGTCAAGCAAGCGATCTGAAAGCTTGTTGGTTCAGCGTCTCCTTCGTCGGCCCACAGGGGCGAACGGCAGAACCCCATCACGGCCGAACCTGCCACCGCACCGGCAGATGCCAACAACACGCGTCTCCGGTCGAGCGAAAAGCAAACGGGTTTCATTGGTCTGGTCGCCAAGTACGATGGAAAACGAACCTTCATTTCATGCCTCATCATAGCGGTGGAACTAGACGTTGTGTGGTCGCCGTGAACGCCGATGGCTGGTGACGCCAAGGTGAATGCGGGAACGATCGTCATGTCGTACGCCAACGAAGTTTTTTCAGCCGAAACCTGCTGATCTTTCGCGACCGGATGGATGTTTTCGCCAGTCCATCCTTGGATCTCCGGCCCTGTCCATGGGATATCGTGTTTTGAATCATCCGGCAGCACGGTGTGATCCACAACATCTGGCAGCGCGAGATCAAAGGCGTCGGTGCTCCGACCGACAACCGCGAACAGTTATGGCCGAAAGACTTCCACGTACAGTTTTGCCTGTTTTACAACGATCGACCGAAGTAATTTTCCGAGGATCGAGCCGACATTCCGGATAACTTTCGTGGTAATTGCATTGGCGGCATGAACGTTGTGGATGCCATCGTTGGACGATCGGCGACAACTTCTTCATCGGTATCCTTGGACGATCACGAGAAGCACGTGGGGCCATTTTCCTGTGGCACGACTCACGCGACTGCATCATTCAGCGCGGTACCATCAACGACTGCGACAGCGCATTCTGCCGTGGGAATGCGCGCTACAAGGCGGAGACGATGACTCATTGTCTACGGTGTGTGGTACCCAAGCGGGGAAGTTCGCAATTTGAAGCCACTTGCTGAGGCTGAACCCGGCAGAAATCTAACCATCGTCGAAGTCAGTAATTTCTATGCCTCGAAGCCCACCAATCTCAAAACTTTACTCGCGACTGCGAGAATCTGCGGGCTGTCCGCGCGACACTCCCCATTTTCGCGAATCAGCATTGACAGAAAACATGCCGAAGCGTATCGTATATCGACGATGACCAATTTAGTCTCCACTCGTGATTCAGATTTTGAAAGCGCTAAACGATGGTCCGAAGTAGGGCAGAGGCTCAAAAGTGCCGCACCACCAGCGAGAAGCTGTCATTACCGGATGTCGAATGGGCTGAGGACATGGCCAAACTGACGTGGGCGCTGGCCCATCCGGCCCGCGTGCGGATCGTGCGTCTGCTGCTCAATCGAACGTCTTGCATGTGCGGTGAGATCGTCGAAGAGATGCCACTGGCGCAATCGACGGTTTCTCAACACCTGAAGATTTTGAAGGAGACTGGCTTGGTGCAGGGCGAGATCGACGGCCCTCGCGTTTGCTACTGCATCAACAAACAAGCGATGACCAAACTGAAGAAGCTAATCGCCGACCTTTAGAGGCACTTGAACGTCCTATCCGCAAGATCGACGGCTGGGCAGGACGACCGCGAAACGACAGCAAAAATTTTTACACCGATCCATCGCCTTTCGGCGATAGACGATATCGCGCAAGGGTGCACACAGTGAGCGAACGAATGACGATCGATGATGTGAGAGACCAGTACGCAGACGTGGCCAAAGGCACGCTGACGAACGAGTCGACCGCGGTTAGGTCAATCGCTTCAGCCTTTGGCTATTCCGAGTCTGAACTAAACCAGTTACCAGCCGAAGCCAATATGGGACCTTCCTGTGGAAATCCGTTGGCGCTAGCAGGCATCCGGGAAGGCGAAGTGGTCGTGGACCTGGGCTGCGGTGGTGGCATGGATGTGTTCCTGGCTGCTCGCAAAGTGGGTTCAGCGGGCCGAGTCTTCGGTATCGACATGACCTGGGAGATGCTCGAGCGAGCTCGTGCGGGTCAGCAAAAACTTGGACTAACGAACGTCGAGTTCCATCAATCGACTATCGATCGGTTACCGCTGCCGGACAACTCGGTCGACTGCGTGATCAGCAACTGCGTGATCAATTTGGTGCCGTATAAGTTCGCAGTGTTTCGAGAGATCTTCCTAGAGCATAAGCCAGGCGGCCGCGTCGCACTGAGCGACATCGCCTTGAAGCAAGAGCTCCCAAGAGAAGTGAAACAAAGCGTCGAGGCTTATGTTGGTTGCATCTCCGGTGCAATTCTCATCGACGAGTATCGCCGCTCGCTAGAACAAGCGGGCTTCGCTTCCGTGGTTGTGACCGACACAGGAGCCGACCTAAACGCCTATGCAATGGCCAGCCATGGCGGATGCTGTGGCGGTGGTTCGTGCGCATCCCAGGAAAAGACTTTGCACGACGGACTCGCGTCGGTCATGCAATCGTTCGACGCCAACGCGTATGCAGCAAGCGTCCGAGTACACGCACTGAAGCAGGGCTCAAACACCATAGTGTCCACTATTCCCGTTTCGAATGTTCAACCAATCTCGAAAGAAAAGACTATGAAAACTGTACAAGTTTATGACAAGCCGATGTGCTGCTCGACCGGCGTCTGTGGTCCTGAGGTCGATCCGGTACTGCCACAATTCGCTGCGGATCTGGACTGGCTCAAGAGCCAAGGCCATCACGTTGACCGATACAACCTGGCACAGCAACCTCAAGCGTTCATTGAGAACAAGACTATCCACCAAGTGCTGAGCACTGAGGGAACAGACTCACTACCAGTGGTTGTCGTCGATGGCGAGATCGTCAGTCGCAAGGTTTACCTTACTCGCGACGCGCTCTCTGCCTTGGTCAACGGCTCGCCAGCGAAACAACTACTGCCAGTTGCCAAGGAAAGTGGCGGCTGCTGCGGCAACGCCGGCTGTTGCTAGTGCGCACATATCGCAGACATTTCGCCAGCGATCGACAACCATCCGAGGAACACGAATCATGAAGTTTTTAGAACATCCGACCCGCAACCTGTTCTTCACAGGCA
>JBBSJZ010000190.1:0-9934 GCA_038256795.1 Pirellulales bacterium
GTTGTCCGGTGTGTCCTGGGCCTCGTCATAGGACATCAGGAACGCGCGTCGGTCCAAGAACAACCCACGCACGCGGCTGCGCCGACCGACGAAGCACATCGCGTTGGTACAATTGCCGTATTCCGGACGCGTCTGGGACAAGTCCTCCGAACGATCTTCGGCGTGCTGTAGCGCCTCTTCGGGTGACATATCCAGTGGCGCCGATTCGAAACGGCGACACCGCTCGTGTGCATTGCGAGCCGCGACGCGGCCAAAGACATCGAGCGCCGCCCTAAATTCGCGAATGTGTGACGTCGGCAGCAATTCCAAGTCAAAGAAAGTGACGGCTTCGGTCGCTGTGTTGTGTCGTCCGCCCAAGAAGTGTGTCTCGTCGGGAATCTCCAAACCGCGCTGGGCGAGTCGGGCTCGAACGCGTCGGTCATTCAAGATCGCCGCCAGCGCCCTCGCATTTGGGCTGCCGACGCCCCCGGAGCAGGCTCCACAGTGGTAAGCCGATTCGTGCGGATTATTCAAGCAATTGGAGCCGTGTCCGAGGAAAGCCACGAGTGGCGCAAAGGATTTGGTGAGACCGATATCCCGCAGCAGCATCTCACCCATGTTCACCATTTCGCTGAGGGTAAAACCGATGCCGTCATCGGTTGGGCTCGGCGGCGTTCCTTCCGGTCGCTCTAGACGCAAGCGTGTGATGGGTGGCGGCGCCATCATGCCTCGCATCACGCGATTGATTCTTGCGGTCAAACGCGGAAACAAAATCCGCCCGACGAGTGGTGCCGTGAAGAGCGGACCGAGAATTCCTGTTAATAGTGCGCCCGTCATCGAACCCCGCGTACCGGTATTGAAACTATGAGTCGCAGCCCCGAGCCATCGACGCGCCATCGCCCGATGTCGGTGAGAATCGGCCAGGGAGTGAACGACATCCTCGACGATCCAGTGCTGGGGCTTCATCACCACCGGACAGAGCGTCGCGAACTGTGCATCTGCGGCCCCACGGAAGTACATCGGGACACAGAAAAAACCCGCGTGCGCGAATGTCTCTACATCCGGCTCGACCTCTTCGAGATAACGGCGGTAGGATTCTTCGCGAGCGTCGATGCAGGTGATGACTTGCAGCTTCGGCGTCACTGGACGCACCAACGGCAAACTCGCTCGGGCCGAAATCGCGTCCAAGGCTCGACGTTGTAAATGTCGCTCGTAGGCTAAGTGAAACACCCGTCGCAGTTCGAACTCAGAGAATTCTTCTACCGCATTGAGAAGTTCTCGCCATTGCTGCGGCGACAGCTCCGCCAAAGTCTGGGGGGACCAACCGTGGAATTGAGCGAGCAACAAAACGGGGTACGCACGCTGGTCATTGGACGCTTTCACACGATGCTTGGGTAACCGGGTTCGCAACTCGCGTCTCAACTCATCGAGATTGCCTTGGAACTGCAATGATCGTCGTGCAATCGCCCGCAGCGAGAACCGCTCGAGGATTAACTGGACAGCCAAGAATTCGACTAGAGTGCCAGGCTCCGATCCGAGAAAAACTCGATCGGGACGCGTCTCCGTCTGCCAAATCATGCCGGCGAAACCACGCAGCGCCAGGAGAGACTTGAGCAAAAACATTTCCTTCTCTTGCGCGGTCACGCCGAGCAATTCCAGCGATTCCTCCAACGACTCAATCGGAGTGAGTCCGCTATCGAGCAGTCGTCCCGATTCGTGTCGCAGTGGTTGCAACCAGCGACGACTGAAGTGCCCGCCTTTGCTCATCAACATCAAGAACGCTCGAAAGAAGCCTTCGTCACGATTGGGCAATCGCCAATGCGCGTAACCTTGATCTAAGAACGCGGCGCAAAAGGGAACCAGCACCTCCTGCACGAGCGAGTCGCTGTCTTCGGTGGAGACCTCTAGCAATAAATCACGATGCCGGACCGGGGTTGCCAATTCGGACAACGGCGGAGCATCAGCCATGCGAACTCGCGTGATCTCCCAAATCAGCGTCAAGCACATCGCTTCCCAACGAGGGTCATCGGGCGGCGTTCTTGGCGTTAAGCGACAATCGCTCAGCGTCTTTTCGACCAACCTTCTCCAGGGGTCCGACGCACGATTCGCGCCCGAGCCGTTTTGGCAACAATCGACCGCCCAGTGTCGCGTCGAACTGATCAGTTGCTCGCGCGCCGTGTGCGAGGCGTTACCGTGAAAGTGCAAGAGTGCATCGGTCTCGGCAAGGACCCACTGCAATTCGTTTTCGGTTCCCGGATTGATGGAATGCTGGAGCATGCTCATCCGTAGATCGTTTTTGCTCACCAACCCGGCGACTTGAGCGTCGCCCGAATCGACCGTCTCTTCATGCAGGATTTCTCTTAAATCAGCGACCGTGATGCGGCCCGTCGCCAATTTGGCGCGATACGTTTCCGCAGGCAAGAACGGCTCACAGCCGAATAGATCCTTCACTTGCGAAATCGCTTCGATGAACGGCTGGTCCTCCATCGCTTGCAACGGATTGAGAAACGCGAATGCTGTGATCGGTCCTTGCAGAGGCAGCAGCTCGGCCAAATCACGCACGTATTCTTCAGTCGTCTTGCATGCCGCAGAACCAGCGATCGTGTTGTCGTTGAGTTTCATCGCAAAGAATCTTCATGAAGATCCCCAGCAAGTGGTTGGGGAGCGGGTGCGGGATCAGATCAATCAACTCATCGACGGGGGCCAGCTTGGGACTACCGCGGTTCATGGACTCAGACGGCCAGCGGATTCTTTTTCCGGGCTGATTCGTCGTTGCTCGCTCGCAGTTGATGGTGATCAAATCCAACCAAAATTAGCTCTCGCCCAACAGCTTGGAAATCTGACTTCAACTCAGCCAAGCGAGCCATCACGGTATGATCGACGAAGTGTGAGTGATTGAAATTGACAATGACATCCTCATCGCTAGGCTGCGATCTGATTTTTTTCTTGAGCATCAACCAATTTGTAAAGACCGCGCTGCCTTGGAGCGTGATGCGTCGGGCACTGCCCCAATCGTCAATTTGAACTGGCATCGTCACAAATTCGAGCGGCGAGACGCCTTCGCAAAGTTCGATCACAATTTTCACGAGCATGCCAATCCCCACACCGATGAGTAAGTCCGTCGCGAGGACCCCAGCAATGGTGCTGACAAATACGACAAGCTGTTCTTTGCCAACTTGAAAGACACGCAAAAACTGGCTGTAGTGGGCCAGCCGACAACCGGCATAGATGAGCATCGCGGCGAGTGCGGTCACGGGAATTTTGTTGAGCAAGGATGACAATATTAAGATGCTGACCAACAAAAACATGCCATGAAAGAAGTTGGCCCACTTTGTTCTTGCTCCGTAGTCTCGGTTGGCGGAACTACGCACAATTTCGGAGATCATCGGCAGACCACCGATCGCGGCGACCGCGGTGTTGGCGACGCCTACCGCTAATAGGTCGCGATTGAGATCGGTCTTCCGCTTCCAAGGATCGAGCACGTCAACCGCCTTAGCACTCAACAGCGATTCGAGTGAGCCGACGAAGCAGAACATGACCACCCACTTCCAAAAGATGAACTCACCCATCCGAGAAAAGCTGGGAAAGATCAATGACTTGGCGAGTGATCCGGCTCCGTCGGGAACCTTCACAAAAAGCGACTTCACTTCTTGAGCGACGGGCTCACCATCATGGGTGATCGAATACGATCGTTTCATCCCGTCGAAATCGCTGTACAGATACGCTGAGGCGGGAATCGCGATCATCAGGATGATCAATTGAGCGGGAATCGCTCGGCAAATTGCGAACCTATTCTTCAAACTTGGATAGACGAAGAGCAACAACAAACTCGACAGCCCCACCAGGGCAATTTGCCAGGCGAAGTGAGGTAAGTGCGCCGGCATTTCGAGATAGGCTTCGTAGGCTTTTGACGATGCATTCGGCTTCAAGCCGAGCAAGGGGTAGAGTTGCTTCCCGATGATGATGAGGCCGATCGAGGCGAGCAAACCGCGGATCACCGAGGCAGGAAAGATATCCGCCAAGTCCCCCGCCTTGAGCGCTCCGAACACGATTTGGAGAACTCCAGCGACCACCGCGATCGCCGCGACGGTGGGCAGATACTTCATGTAGATCAATGGCTCGTTGATGTTTTGCGAGACACCTTCCAATTCGGCAAAGTCGAGCACGGCTCCCAGCACGATCGCGATCATGCCAGCCGCTGGGCCCTTGATCGTCAATTCCGAGTTACTGAGAAAGACGCAAACTATCCCGCCGACGATCGCCGTAAAAACACCATTGATCGCCGGAAATCCACTCGCACCTGAAATCCCCAAACACAACGGAAGCGCTAACAAAAAAACGAGAAAGCCCGCCGTGAAATCACTGGCCAAGTTCTTCTTCAGACCGGCGATGTTACCTCTGGGTACTGTGCCGCGATCGCTGGCGGATTGCGATGCGGACTCTTTAGCGTTCACTCGGTTGTCTCGTCATTTCAAATGGGATGGTGGGCATGTCGAAAGCGGCGAGAAGCAATTGACCTTGCTGGGTCATCCGAAGCATCAGCGAGGGAAATGGCCCAATCTCTCGCTCACGTTTCGAGTGAAGATTCGTCGAAGCAGCTCCGATAAGGCTCGCAAATCGAGTAGCCGGAAGATGTCGTTCCCAACACTTTCAGGACATCTTGGTGCATGAATTCTTTTCTGTCGACGCGTTTGCAAGATATTTCTTGAACGAGAATCCTGGCGACGTGCAAAAAGCTGCAGACTTGAGGTGCAAGGGTTTGCACCTCACATGTTTCGAACGGCTCGTCCGACAGGCACCTTACGGTTGGACTCCGAAATGATGCGAATTTGCAACACTCGGTCGCCAGTCGGAAACTCCACCGGACTGGGCGATGATCCACTCGTGATGCTATTCGGAAATTCGCCTGCTTTGATTTGCACGGCGGATTATCGTGTCCTAGGGTTCAGAGCATCCCTTATCTCTAACCTCAAAACATCCTTTCCCGTCAATTGGCATTGCGTGTCAACGGACCGGGCGAGCGACTCCGATGCCATCATGACTTGTCACGACATTGCACAAAACTTGCTCCTCATCCAGCCCGACCTATCGCCATGCGATGTGGCTCGATTGTGTTTGATGATTCTCAATCAATGTGAGAACGTGGAGCAATTGAAGGACAAAGATCAATTATTGCGAGCTTGGAAAAGTGCAAGTTTCCGGCTCGAGGCTGCAGCGGACCAACACGCCGCCGTCGCCGACGAGCTCGACCGCATGTGTGCCGACGGTCCGATCCGGTTCTCTCCGGACCAACTTTGGACGTTGCTGCGCGCCGTCAAAGTGCAAGGTCAACTCCTCGAGCTGTACACCGACTTTCCCGCGATGGCGTGAAATCATTCGGTCCTCTCACCAAGAATGTCGGCGCGGCCAATATCCATCAATTGATGCAGTCGCGAAATTTCTGTGACGAGCTGCTTGCTGTCTTGGTCAAGCCGACGATGAAACTGGTCGAACTCACTCGGCGGATGATCGAGCAAGCGGTTGGTACGCTAATGCAGACCGTAGCGACTCATTTTATAGTGCAGAGTACGGAGGCTGATGTCGAGAAGCTTGGCGGTATTTTCGCGATGAAAGTCGCACTTTTCGAGAGCCGCGCGAATCGCGGCGATCTCGGCGACTTCGGTCGCTTCGGCCAGCGTCGTGACGCGGTTTGCCGGTGCACGCGCGACTGCGGACAATTCAGTCGGCAGGTCGCGTAAATCGATTAGCTCAACGGACACCGTCACCACCATCCGCTCAATCACATTGCGCAGTTGGCGAACATTGCCGGGCCAGCGGTAATCGACGAGCATTTGCATTGCCGCGGCTGATAGTTGCTTCACCGCGCGATGGTGACGCTCACAATAGAGCGTCATGAAATGCTCAACCAGCATGGGGATATCGACGCGGCGCTCGCGCAGCGACGGGATGTTGATCGGGACGACGTTCAAGCGATAGAACAGATCTTCGCGAAACGTCCGTTCTGCAATCATCATGTGCATGTCTTTGTTGGTCGCAGAAACAATCCGCGCGTCGGAGATCAATATTTCTTCGCCACCGACGCGACGATAGGCTCCGGTTTCGAGCACTCTTAGCAAATCGACTTGGCTCTTCGCGGACATCTCCGTGACTTCGTCCAAGAATAAAGTGCCCCCGGCGGTCTGTTCGAAACAGCCAGGCTTTTGACGCATCGCGCCGCTGAACGCGCCTTTTTCATGCCCGAATAGCTCGCTCTCCAGGAGTGTTTCCGGGAGCGCGCCCAGATTCATGGCGATAAACGGTCGACTGCGTCGTCGGCCCAAATCATGGACCGCGCGGGCGACGAGTTCCTTCCCCGTGCCGCTTTCCCCTTGGATCATCACGGTGGCGTCAGTGCCGGCGACTTGCCGAATTTCTTGGTAAACGCTCTGCATCGCAGCCCCGTTGCCGATGATACCGGCGATCTCGCCGGCGCCGGCGAGTCGATCTCGAAGCTGCACGTTTTCCTGTTGCAGCCGATGATGCTCGACGGCTTTGCGAACTTGCTGGCGAATCAAGTTGAGGTCGACGGGCTTGGTGATGAAATCGAAAGCGCCGCGGCGCATCGCTTCGACCGCCGTTGCAACGGTACCGTGCGCCGTGATCACGATCACGGTCGTCGATGGATCGAGTGACATGAGTTCGGAAAGCAATTGCAACCCGTCCATCGCACCCGGAAGCCGGACATCCGCGATCACGAGCGGGAACGCATTGGATTTGAATTTCTCGAGGGCCTGCTCGGCGTTTTCGGCAACCTCGATTGCCTCGACTTCCTGGCGCAGTCCCTTGGAGAGACCCGACCGAATGTGGGGTTCGTCATCGACAATGAGTAAATTCATGAATGGGTACCGAGGGGTAATTTGATCACAAACGTCGCGCCCGTCGACACGTTGTCGTCCAGCTCAATCGTCTTCAATTCGAGTGAGCCCTGGTGTTGGCGGATCACTTTTTCGCAGAATGCCAAACCCAAACCGGTCCCGGTGCTCTTGGTCGTGAAGTAAGGATCAAAAATTCGCTGGCGGATGTGTTGCGGCACACCCCGTCCGCCATCCGCAATTTCGATGGTGACAAAATTGGCGTGCGATACGGCGCTAACGCTGATTCGCCCGCCACGAGGCATCGCTTCGATCGCGTTGAGCATCAAGTTGAGCAGCACTTGTTCGATTCGCAATCGATCGAGTTTGAGGGATGGGATTCCGGGCGCGACATCCATTTCGATTGTGACACGGGCGGCAAGCGCCTGGGGTTCGACCAATCGGCCGATCGACGCCAGCAAGTCCGCGAGCTTCACCGGGGATGGATCCAACCGATCGAGCGAAGCGTAGTCACGAAAACTTTCGAGCACGCCTGAGATCCGAGTGACTTCCGTTTTGATCACACCGAGCATCTCGCGAGTGTCATCGGTGTTGCCGCCGCTTTCGACGTTTTCTTCGAGCAATTGCACATGCAGCGACAATGCCGTGAGTGGGTTCTTGATTTCGTGATGCAATCCCGCGGCGAGCGACCCGAGACCCATGAATTGTTCCATCCGCCGCATCTGGTCCTCCATCAAAATACGGGTGGTCTCGTCTCGAAGTTGCAGGACAAATCCGATTTGCTCACTCGTTTCGTCCTTGAGAGAATGGCAACTGGCCACAAATGTCCGCGGGCCATCCTCGTCACGAATCACGAACTGGCGTGTTTGCCGCGAAGGATGCGCGGTGGTACTTTCCAGCCGCAATGATTCGAGATCGTAAACGTCACACCAATCGGCCAATCGGCTATCGACGGGGTGCTCGTCCATCCCCAACCAATGCAGCGCCTGTCGATTAGCGCTCGTCACGATCCCCGTGCGATCCGTGGTGACCACGGCTTGATCCATGCTGTTGAGAACGTCCGCGGCGAGTACCTGGACATCTCTCAACGAACGTTGGCTCGTCCAGTAGGCGCGCCACAGCATCAAGACGGCGACACCCGTACCAACCGAATTGAGCACAACGAGGGTGCTCAAGCGAAATTGCCATCGCAACTCGCTGAGCAAGTTCTCCGCTTCGGGCGCCGCGTCGGCGGGCAATCGCCGGATCAATTCGCGCACGATTCGCTGCTCATCCAAAAAGTCGACCATCACCCACACGGTCACCGTTAGCGCCGCCACGCTTAGCATGAGCAAGCTCACGATGAGCGGGCGATACGCCCTTTGGCCACGAGTATTTTCAACTTGAAACATTGGCTCAGTCGGTCGGACCAGGCTCGAGGAATGCTGCCGCTCCGCTCACCCACTGAGTCACGAACGGTGGGCTGTAATATACCGAATCGCTGCAGGGTAAAACCGAGAGCATGTTCGGCCACTCGCTAAACCCGCGAGTCGTCAATGCGAAGTCGAATCGAAGAAGGCCGCGTCCGAACCGCCCGTTCGCTACTCCAACCACGCCGCCAAGCGTTGTTGATCGGCGACGCCGGTTTGCCGCTGGACCACCTTGCCGTCCTTGAGCATGACGAGGGTGGGCAAGCTCGCCACCTTCATTTGCTTGGCCAGTTCTGGATGCTCGTCGACGTTGATTTTGATGATCTGGGTTTGGTGGGCTGCAGCGATCGATTCCATGTCATGGAGGATCTTGCCCTGCGTTCGGCAAGGGCCACACCAATCCGCATAGAAATCGAGCAGTACCGGGCCGGGCGCTCGCCCGATCGCTTCATTCAAATCCGCATCCTTGTCGAGCGTCATCAGCGTCGGAGCAACCGCCCGGGTTGCCGAAGTTTGACGAACGGGTTGCTCGTTCGTCGGGGCCGCGCCCGGCGTTTCGGCATCGCCTTCGAGAAGGCCATCGGTCTCGGCAAGCAAGGTTTCCGAGTCCGGTGTTTTCTTCTGAAACGCGGTCATAAAACCACGGCTGCTGCAGCCGATAAGCCCCATGCCGACGCAGAGAAAACATAAGCCGACAAATCGAGTGTTTCGGTTCAAGAGATCTTCCCTGTTCGGGCCATTTCAAAATCGTACTGTCCCGCGCGGTGCGTTACCTGTGCAATTCCAATATGTCGTTCTTCGCGAACTTGCCGCCGCGAAAAACTTCCCCTCTCAGTTTCACGACACCTAGAAGTAGTGCTGTTGAAACCAAACGACGGCGAAACCGGCGACGTAGCCGAGCAAGGCCCAGGGAGTGATGCGGCGGAGGAACCACAAAAAGTCGATGTGCTCGAGCCCCATCGCGGCGACGCCGGCGGCCGATCCGATGATCAAACAACTGCCACCCGTCCCGGCACAGTAAGCCAGTAGCATCCAGAACGTATCGTTCATCGGCATGTCATACATCTCAATACCCGCAGCCACCATCGGCACGTTATCGACCACGGCCGAAACGAGTCCAATGACGAAAGCGACGGCGTCATGGTTACCCACGACCACATCCAGTTTTTGTGCCATCGATTGCAGCACGCCCGTGGCGCCGAGTGAACCGACGGCAAGCAAAATGCC
Source organism: Pirellulales bacterium (assembly GCA_038256795.1). Lineage (GTDB taxonomy): Bacteria > Planctomycetota > Planctomycetia > Pirellulales > Pirellulaceae > JBBSJZ01. Next base: position 9,467 of record JBBSJZ010000190.1, read on the forward strand.
GAGAAAGAATAACACACTCGCCATGTCCACCCGCTTGAGCGCCGAGAGGACACCGGTGCTGCTGCGAGTCTTCTCGTCCATCGTGTGGCTGACGATCTCGGACACGATCCATAACACGCCAAGCGCGAGCATCATGCCCATGTAAGGCGGTAGGTGCGTGATCGATTTGAATACCGGAACACTCAACAACCCAGCGAATCCGAGCGAGAGAAATAACCACTGGTGCCAAGGTTGAATTTGATGGTCCACACGCAGCGAGCTATCCGCCGGTCTCGCCAGCGGGCCCTTCATGATTCGCGAAAAGCCTATCAACGGCACAAGCAAGCACACGACGCTGCCCAAGAACAATTCCTTCATCACTTCGACCGTACCGATCTTGTGCTTGATCCACAGCATCGTCGTCGTCACGTCGCCAATCACGGTCCATGCCCCCCCCGCATTCGCCGCAATCACCGTCATGCCCGCGAA
>JBBSJZ010000191.1:0-9934 GCA_038256795.1 Pirellulales bacterium
AGATTCCAATCAATGAGAGTGCGGTTTTCGTCGCCTTGATGTGCCGCGATGCGTACTTACCAATGTCGTAAATTTGTTGCAACGTCGCGATCTCGTCGCTGAGGCGAACAAGCGCCGCCTCATCCGGACGGCGAATCGCCTCGAAGCAATCCACGAACAGACTCGGGATGATGTTCGCGCCACCGTTGACGCCACCGTCGCCCCCCAGCTGCATCGCCGCGGGCAACATTGCTTCCGGCCCCATCAGAATCGTCCAATCCGGACGCTCGGACTTTAATTCACACAACTTGCCAAAATACTCAAGGTCACCACTGCTATCTTTCACACCGATGATCGACTCGATGTCCCCGAGTCGCCGCAGGGTCGGGATCTCAAACCACACTTTTGTGAGTTGCGGCATGTTGTAGAGCATCATCGGCAACGGCACGAGCGGCGCGATGTTTCGAACGTACGAGGTCAGCTCGGTTTGGCCAACGGGGAAGTAGTACGGTGTTGTCAGCACCGCTGCGTCGGCCCCACAATCGGCCGCGTACCGCGCCAAGTTCACCGTTTCCACGAACGCAGTGTCCGCGATTCCCACGAATACGGGGACGCGCCCGGCCACTAAACGTACCGACTCCGCGATCATTTCATGACGCAGTCGATAACTCAAACTCGGCAACTCGCCAGTGGTCCCCAGCACGAAAACTCCCGCGACACCGCCCGCGATGACGTGATCGACCAGTTTGGCGAGACCGTCGCGATCGAGTTCATCTCGACTCAAAAGTGGGGTCACGAGCGGAGGCACAATGCCTTGAATGGGCCACTCGATGGTCGTGGCGTGTGGGGCTTGATTCGGCATGCGTCGAGAATCTGGAGGCTGGCGGTGAATTTCGAACGCAGTCTACTCGATTGACTTTGCAAAACAAAACCACCGTATTGCTCAAGGATGATACGACAGCATGGTTTGCTCGTCTGTCTAACCAAGCGAGGCACCATTCTGCAAATTTGCACCGTTTGCTCTTGGCTCACGGTAACAGGAACGGGGAGGGTGTACTCTCCAACTTCTTCTCCCGAGATGCGGTTGTGGCGAGTCGTCGAGTACAATTCTAGGGAGTACTCAGGCACGTTGAAGGTGTACGGGTTCCGGGTGCGGGCGGGAACATCGGGCAGGAGAGAGTTCAAGAAGCGTGCCCCCCCGAATGTGTCAATTCAATGGCGATGATGAGTGGGTACAGGTATCCTAGAACCGTTCATCTCCAAAAAATCGTCACGAACTTCGCATTCGCTACAGACGCCCCAAGCATCGTAGGGATCCCGGGCCCATATCTTGCTTACTTCGGCAGAGCCGCTGTAACCCTTAGACTCGCGAAGGACTCAGCTTTTAGGGATTTTCGCCTGCGGCGATGGAACCGAACTGAGGAATTCGCTATTAACCTCTACAGCGACTCCCATTGTGTTTCGGCGGGATGCGTCCCGCGCGGAGAGCCGCCCCATCAATCTCCCAACTCGATCCGGAAATCCAATCGTGCTCCGATCCTACCGAAAAGTCAGACACGTTTTATCCTTCGCGTCATCGCTTGCCGCCGCTGGTTTGCTTGCGGCGATCACCGCGCGGGCCCAAGAAGCGTTGCCGGTGATCCCCGGTGAACCGCTGGTCGCTCGCATCGCAATGAAGCTGGGGGATGGCGATGAAGCCAGCAATACGATCGAAAAAGGTGACTTGTTGACGGTCATCGAGGAGCGAGAAAAGGACTACGAGATCGTCACGCACGACGGCGTCAAGGGCGGAGTCGACAAGGTGAACGCAGTCAAGATCGCTCAATCCGGCGAGATCTACAGCGATTTGATCAAGGCAAATCCTGAGGAAGGCCGGTTCTACACGCTGCGTGCGTCGAGCTGGTGGGCACTCGGGAATAACGAAAAGGCCAAGGATGATTTCGATAAAGCGATCGAGCTCGGTTACGAACAGGCGCACGCGTACGCCAGTCGCGGATTGTTTCTGGCATCCAGTGGTGAACTCGACAAAGCGATTGAGGACTACGAAAAAGCACTCGAGTTGGATCCCAAGGACTTGTCGCCGCTGATCAACCGCGCCGCCGCTCGGATGAGCCAAGGTAAGTTTGAGGAAGCGATCGCGGACTACACGACCGTGATCGAGAAGTATCGCGACGCCAAGGAAGATACCAAGTCCGTTCTCAATCAACGTGCGATCGCGTTCAAAGCCGCTGGCAAACCCGACTCGGCGATCGAAGACTTCACCGCGATCCTGAACGAAGATCCCAAAGACTTCAATGCCGTGATGGGACGCGGCTATGTGCAGTTCCAAAAGGCGGATTACGAATCCGCCGTGAAGGACTTCGGTCGCGCGATTGACCTCAAGCCTGAGGACCCGGTCGCCCGCAATAACCGGGGCTACAACCTTTTCCAACTCGGCAAGCACGACGAGGCGATCAACGACTACGACGAGGCACTGGCACTGCTTCCCAAATACGGTCTCGCGCTTCAAAACCGCGCCTGGCTGCTGGCGACCACGCCCAACGAAGAGCTGCGTGATGCCGCAGCCGCCGTGACCTCGGCCAAGGCTGCATGTGACTTGTCCAAGTATGAGAACGTCAGCGACGTGTCCGCTCTCGCGGCCGCACTCGCGGCGGCCGGTCAATTCGACGAAGCCGTCGGATGGCAAGAAAAGGTAGTGAAGATGGTCGGCGGAAACTACAAAGAATTTGCCGAAAAGACGCTCCGCCGCTACCAAGAAGAGAAGCCGTTCGCAACGGACCCGGACGCCGCTCATGATAAAGACAAGGCGGCCGCGGACGCGGAGAGGAAACCGTAATCGTGATGGCGTTTCTACGATTCATCGTCGCGAGTCTTTTCGCCGCGTCGGCCCAGGCTCAGTATCTCGAGCCAGAGCTTCGCGTGATCGCGCCGACGGGGGCACAACGCGGTGCGACCGTCGAAATCACTGCGGTGGGCGAACGGCTTGAGCCGTCCGAACGATTGCACTTTTCACACCCGGGGATCCAGGGGACGAGAAAAACCGAGTCCGCAACTTTTGAGGTCACGATTTCACCCGAAGTACCGCCGGGCCGGTACGACGCCCGTGTCGTCGGACGAACCGGTGTTTCGAACCCGCGATCGTTCTTGGTCAGCCCGTTGGTGAACCAAGTGCACGCGCAACCGAGCCATGATCCTTTGTCCGGTTTGCCGCTCGGGCTCGAAGTGCTCGGCCACGGTGTAGCCGTCGCCGCCCAAGTCGACTACTACACCGTCGCAATCGATTCTGCAAAGTCGCTGCGGATCGAACTTATTGCCGCGAGACTTGACTCTCGCATCATCGGGCGATTGGTCTTGATGGATGCTGGCGGAAATGAGATCGCGAGTGCTCGCGGTGCCGATGGCGTCGATCCCATCCTGGAGGTGGAGGCTCTCGAGCCAGGAAAGTACACCATCGCGGTGAACGATTTTCTTTATCGCGGCGGTGAAGATTATCGATACCAAGTCGTTGCAAGGGAGATGCCGCTGGTCAGCGATTTAGGCGTGATGGAGTTTCGAGAACCCGAATCATTGACATCGCGTCCGTTGAGCGTGCTCGCGTCACCCCCACGTATCGCGGGATCACCCGAGCATCTCGAGTTGCCGCATGACGGGTCCTACGTACACGAACCGGGAAAGTCGACGAGCGTTTTTGAATTCTCAGCCGCTGCCGGTCAATCCATTGCCATCGATGCCGTGTCACAACGAGCCGGTGAGCCGACCGATCTTCGACTCCGTTTACGGCGAGCGGAAACGGATGCTTCTGGCGTTGTCACGCTGCATGAAGTACACGCGGCAGACGATTCGCAAGAGATCACGGATGGAGTGGTGCAGCTTTCAACGCGTGATCCGGTCACATCGTGGGTGGTTCCGGCAACGGCAACTTATCAACTCGAAGTGCGTGATTTGGATCGAGGCGAATCGATCAAGTCGGTGAAAACGTTTCGTTTGCGAGTTCATGCGAGCGAACCAGGATTCGATTTGGTCGCGTACCGGTTGTACCCGCACCAGGATCTTGCCCAATCGCGTCCGCATGGCTCGCGTTTGTCGCGGGCTGGGGCGGAAACGATTCGTGTATTGGCGGTTCGGCGTGATGGTTGGTCGGGTGCGATCGAAGTGCGCATCGACGGTTTGGCCGAAGGTGTTACATCCGCGCCCGTAATCATGTCGGCGAATCAGTCGCAAACTCAATTGACGGTGGTCGCCCGCGATGACGCGGCGACGTCACTGTCCTCGGTCCGCATCATCGGGCGAGCGGTTGAGGGATCGATCGAGCGGCAAGCGGTACCGGTCACGTTCGTCGCCACGAAGGGCGGCGGTCGCGATTTCCTCCCGACGCGGATCTGCGATGAGCTGCTCATCGCGGTCGACGACACAAACCTAGCGCCCATGTCGATCGGCTTGGAAAGCCCGAATGGCGTGGAGTTGGAAACCGTCAAGCAAGGCGAGGCGTTGACGTTGACCCTCCGGATCACGCGGCGTGAAGGCGGCAACGAGGCGATCACAATTCGGCCCCGCGATTTGCCGCCAGGTGTGACCGCCGCCGATGTCGTGATCGCCGCCGATGCCTCCGCGAGTAGCATTGTGCTGAACACGAGCGCCGCAGCGATCGTCGGCACCTACTCGCTCTGGGTGCAGGCGGAAACTACGATAAAGGCCTCGCCGGATGCTGCATCACTCGTGGTATTCATCCCCTCGTCTACCCTCACCTTTCGAGTCATCGAGCCATGATGCAGAGAATCGCGTGCGTTTTCATTGTCGCTATGATCGCATTTCCCGCAGCGGTACGCGCTGAATTGCCGCTCGAGATTCGTAAGCTTGAGCGATCAGATCTCGTCGACTTCGATCGCGAGATCATGCCGCTACTGAAACGAAATTGTTTGGCGTGTCATCATGCCAAGGATGCTGAAGGCGGATTGGTTCTCGTAACCTTGGCATCGATCGTGGCTGGGGGTGATTCGGGTACGGCCGTTGTGGCGAATGACGCTGCGGCAAGCGGATTATTGATCCGAGCGAGTGGTGCGGAAGAGCCGTTGATGCCGCCCGAGGACAACGAGGTCGGCGCGGTGCCGTTTACGCCCGATGAGCTGGGATTGCTCAAATTGTGGATCGACCAGGGCGCGCTCGCGAGTCATGTCGATGCCGGCGATGCAATGAAGCGGGATGCGATTGCGTGGCAAGCGATTCCGGAGTCGCTCCGCACTGTCTATGCGATGGATGTTTCACCGGACGGCCAGCTCGCCGCAATTGGACGCGGGAATCGCATCGACGTGGTTGATCTGGCCACCCAATCGGGAGTGGCCAAGTTGGTCGACGCATCCATCGGGGCTGGCGATGTGGCGGATCTCGATCTCATCCAGTCGCTCGCATTTTCACCTGATGGCGAGCGAATTGCGAGCGGCGGTTTCCGCACCGTCCGAATTTGGCATCGCGTACGCAACGCCGCTGCGAGCGTTGCTGCCATTGCCGGAGCACATGGCATGATGACGCTCAATCCGGACGGATCTCGCGCGGCGATCGTTAACTCAATCGGTGACATTGAGCTACGCGATGTCGCCACGAATCAATTGCAGAAGCGATTCACCGGGCAATCGGGGCTCGTCACGGGGCTCGCTTGGACGGTCCAACCGCAACGGATCGTTGTCGCCCAGCGGACTGGTCGACTTCGGGTTTTTGATCCCGAGAGCGGTGAAATCGTCGCGACGCACGAGACATTGACGACGCTGCGCGACATGCGTGTTGCGTCGGACGCGTCGCTCATCGTGACGCTCGCGGCCGATAGTGACGCGACAGGCAAAGTCCAGATTTACCAATCCACCGCTGACGGTGAATCGACCAAACTCACGCGGCTTCACGATTCACTCGCTGGGATCACGGACGCAGTCGCCATTTGCATCGTCGACCAACCTCAGCCGCTCGCGGTGATCGCCAAGGCGACCGGCGGTGTGGTGATCGTCGACATCCTCAACAACACCGAAGTTCGCAGCGTCGAACACGGCGGCACCGTCGAGTCGTTGGCAATTTCGCCCGATTCCACAACGCTCGCAACGGGCGGTCGCGATGGCAAAACGCGGTTGTGGAACATCGCCGATGTTGCCGCGATAATCACCGCCCAAGGAACGCCGGACGAGCGATTGGCGTTGGCGCGAGCCCAACGGGACTCATCTCGGCAAACGAATTTACTCACCCAACTCACCGCGAGAACGACGGAACTTGCGGAATCACTCAAAATTGAGACCGAGGCGCTGGCGAAAGTGACGACCGCTCGGGATACCGCCAAGTCGACTCTCGATGCTGAGAACCAGAAGCACGCGGACGCGGCGGCCCTCGTCGCAGCGACTCAAGCGATCATTGACCAGGCGAAGCGAGACACGAGCGAAGCGTCCCAAATGTTGCCAGCTGCCAACAAGACCGTCGAGCTGGCAAACGCAAACGTCGAGTCGCTGAGCGAAGAGATCAAGTCGCTCGAACTGACACTGACCCAGCGCAAGGAGTCGCTCGAAAAATTCACAAGCATGGTGGCGAAGTCGCAAGCGGAGATCGAACAGGCCAACCTGGTGGCTGAGCAAGCCAAGGTGGCGATCGACAAGGCGACCGCAGAGTTCGAAACGCAAACCAAGGCGGCGGCGGCGGCGCTGGAGACTAAGACCGCGTCGGAGAAAGAATTGCGAAGTCGGCAACAGGCGCTCGATGCAACCGCGGCGGCCGTGGACTTGGCGACCCAAGCCATCCCGACACATCAAGCCATTCTTGACGCCGAAACGCGCCGCGGAGCCGTGGTGGCGGCGGAGCTCGTCACGGTTCAATCGCTCGCTAGCGAACCGGAGGATTCCGTCCAAGCTATTGCATTTCACGCTTCCAGCGATCGTATCGCCACTGTTCACCGCGACGGCTCGACGCGGGTGTATCGAGTCGGCGACGGTTTACCAGTGCATCAATTCGCATCATCCCAACATGCCGACACTCGAGTTGCGTTTGTGGGAGATGACGTCTGCCGTTTTGGAGCACTCCAGACAGCGACTCTGGATTCCCTCGCGACCTCTTGGTCGCTCGAGCGAACGATCGGTGGTGTCGATGATCCGATGTTCGCGGATCGCGTCACCGCACTGCAGTTTCGTCGTGACTCGCGGTCGCTCGCGGTGGGGGGAGGCGAGCCGAGTCGAGCGGGCAATGTGAAAATTTTTGCGGTCGACTCTGGCGAAGTGCTCCGCGATTTCGGAGACATTCACAGCGACACGGTGCTCGCGCTGGACTTTACACCCGATGGCAACTTACTCGCCACCGCGAGTGCCGATCGCACGATCCAATTGCTCGATGTCGTCACCGGCGAGACGCGGCGGACGCTCGAAGGACACACCCACCATGTGCTCGCGATCGATTGGCACAACGATGGTCAAACGCTCGCGTCGGCGAGTGCTGATCAAACGGTGAAGTTGTGGAACACGGCGACCGGCGAAGCGACCCGTTCAATCACTGGATTCCCCAAGGAGCTTACCGCACTCGCATTCGTCCCTGCGGCTAACCAGATCGTGATCGCGTGTGCCAGCGGCCAAGTACGATTGTCCGATACAACGAACGGTAATGCGGTTCGCAACTACGACGCCGGAGGCGATTTCCTCTACACGGTTTCACTGAATCACGATGCGACGCGAATTCTCGCTGGCGGCCAAAGCGGCACAGTGCGTGTTTGGAATCTGGCCGACGCGGCGGTCGTTAGCGAGCTGAAATAGGTGACGGCCGGGCTCAATTATTTGCCGAATATGCCCGTCAATCGTGACCACGCAATCGGTTGCATTGGAACGGGGTTCGTGATGTCGGATTGTCATCTCGTTGCCTATCGGGCCAACGGATTCAATCCGATCGCGATCGCGGGCCGTCGCCGCGAGCGGGCGGATGAGGTGGCACAGCGGCATGGTATTTCGGCGGTGTACGATCACTACCGTGACTTACTCAACAACCCGCGGATCACCGTGGTCGATGTCGCGGTGCCGCCCGATGCCCAGCTCGAAGTGATCACGGAGATCGCTCGACATCCGCACATACGCGGCGTTCTCGCTCAAAAGCCACTTGCCGCTAACACGGTCGACGCGCGCCGCATCGTCGAAACGTGTCATGACGCCGGCATTCGTTTGTGCGTCAATCAAAATATGCGGTACGATCAATCGGTGCGCGCCTGCAAGACGTTGATCCACCGCGGCGAACTCGGCGAAAGTGTGCTCGCTACCATCGAAATGCGAGCCATTCCGCACTGGATGCCGTGGCAGCAACGTCAGGGATGGATGACGTGCCGCATCATGTCGATCCATCATCTCGATACGATGCGATTCTGGTTCGGCGAACCGCAGCGGGTCTTTGCGAGCTTTCGGAGTGACCCGAGAACCAAGTTCGCGCACACCGATGGCATCGGACTCTACATTCTTGAATATGCGAGTGGGCTGAGGTGCCAAATCCTCGACGACGTTTGGACGGGGCCCGCACGCGAGGGATCGGGCGCGGACCTCGGCATTCATTATCGAGTCGAGGGCACGAGGGGGATCGCGCGTGGTACGATCGGTTGGCCGAGTTATCCCGAGCGAACACCTAGCACGTTGGACTACACCACCGTCGCGTCACCCGCATGGATTTGCCCGCGCTGGAACGAAGTCTGGTTCCCGGACGCGTTCGCGGGACCGATGGCGGAATTGTTGTGCGCGATCGAGAACGGCGTTGATCCTGAGATGAGCGGCACGGATAACTTGCGAACACTCACGCTCGTCGATGCGTGCTACCGCTCCGCCGCCGAGCATCGGGCGATTGAGCTCGACAAGCGCTGACTAAAGAGTAGCGGAACTTTTGTTGGGAACGAGGCAATCGCCGCAGTTCGCAAAACCTGCGAAACGGTTCGTACCGGCGTTTTTTTCCGGCGAAACTTGGCCTTAGAATCGGTCGTTCGTCGTGGGCGTGGTAGAGTAGACGAAGTCGTTTCGTTCGCAACGTTCCGGTCATCAACGCGGGCATCATGGGTTTGACTTATTTCAAGCGATATCGCATGGAATTCGATTTTGTCGATCCGATTTGGAGTGCCGCTGCGCCCGCGAACTATGAATTTGTGGGGTTCAGCGAGGGCTTGATTCGCGAGCACGCGGAAGTCAAGTATCGGAGCTTTGCACAGGAGCTCGATGCGAACGTGTTTCCCAGTTTAGGTCGCAAAGATGGTTGCTTGCGATTGATGCGAGAGATCGTCAGCCGCGAAAACTTTGTCCCCGAATCGACTTGGTTACTGCGCTATCGTGATCCGATGACGGGTTTCGTCGAGGCGGTGGGTACAGTCCAGGGTGTGCAGTGGGATGGATGGGGATCGATCCAAAACCTTGGCATCGTGCCGATGCACCGTGGCCGGGGACTGGGCAGTTTGCTGCTCGCTCGTGCAGCGACCGGCTTTCGCAGCGTCGGCCTCGCCCACATGCACTTGGAAGTGACCAATGACAACACCGCCGCAGTCCGTCTCTACGACCGGCTCGGTTTTAAGCGAGCCCGAGTCGTGTACAAGGCTGCGGAAGTCGCCGGGGCATGACGAGTCGCGCGATAGCGATGCAAACACAGTACCCCGAGCGCTGCTAAACTGGGTTCCCCCCAGGAAATAACTCATCGATCGCCATGGGAGCCTCGCCGCATGATCATCGCTCCCTACTCGACCGACGCGCCGATCTACCACCTGCCCATCACGACGGGCGTGTTGATCGTTGTCAACATTGTCGTGTTTTTCGCGACCACGTTCCAAGTGATGCTTGGGCATATCGAGCCCGATTCGATTGAGTGGTTGATGCTGCAGTTCGAGACGATCAACCCGTTGCAGTGGGTTACCGGTGCTTTCATGCACGATAATTTCATGCACTTGATCGGCAACCTGTTTTTTCTTTGGGCGTTCGGGTTGGTGATC
>JBBSJZ010000192.1:0-9890 GCA_038256795.1 Pirellulales bacterium
CAATGCCGCGGCGATCATCGGTCGACCCCGGCGCATCGACGAGCACATACGGGACACCCACCGGCTCCATCAACGTCGCGTCACAGGGCAAGTATTTCTCGACGCGTCCGTCCAGATCCGCAGGCGGTTGCGGTCCGACCCACGTGAGCTTCTCAGTCGCCTCGTCGAGGTTATTTCCACTCCGAATGCTCGCCGCCACGGGCGCCCGGCGGACGAGCTGGCGAATTAGCCAGGACTTGCCCTGGCCGGTCGCTCCGACGACAGCGATCACGGTCGCCCCGCTGCTGCGATCCACCTGGATCAGCTCGCGTGCATTGGCGTGTTCATCGCAGAGACTCAGCACCTGGCGGCCGACTTCGCTATCACCCAAGACACCGGCTGCCGAGGCGCGGACACGTTGCAAGAACCGATCACCGAGATCGATCTCAGCCAGCGCCCTTGATGCCCTGTTGTCGGGATGGCTTGAGCCCCTGGAAAAATTGGGCTGCCTTGATGAATCGAGGGCGTTCATGGTCGGTTGCCTTCGTTGCGGGGGATCATGCGTTGGAGCTCTAGGCGGAATTCGTCGCGGACCACGTGAACCTCGAGCGTCGGACCGACCGCGCCCTTGGACGCGATTTGAGGTTTGGGCAACACTTGCTTGATTTTCGAGACCGTGACTTCGAGCGACTCCGTCGGTCGGGCGATACCGAACACGTCGCAGAGCACGGCATGAAAGTCCGCGATCTGTTGGCGAGCCGCTTGCTGGCCGACGTTGCTCGTATTCTTGCCCCCCGCCCACATGGTCGACATCGCCGCCAAACCCATCGCAGCGAGCAATTCGGAGATCGATGCGGAGGCGATCACGGTGCCGCCGAAATCGACGGGGATCATCAACACGCCACCGAACGCGGCGAGAGTTGCAGCGAGCGGCGTCAGTCCCGCGACCAATTTTTTGTGCATCGGCACTTCGTTCCACATTTGCGACACAGCTTCGTCCAAACGACGCGGGTCGAGTGCGGTGAAGTCATCTCGCTCGAACCGCAGCATGGATTCGGTACAGGGTTCATTCCATTGGTCATTGTCGCGCCAGTGCGGCATCGATTGAATCCCGCCAAACCGCTCGATCGCGGATCTCAACCGTTCGGGCGTGAGCAAGCCGCCGTACTCGCCACGACTAAATTTATCGCGAACATCGTTCGCCGCACGCTGAGCCATCGCCGTCGGCGTTAGCTGCTTGATGAAGTCCGATGCACCGCCAAAGATCCGTCGCACGGTGCTGTTGAGCCGGACGCTGAACCGCGCGTACCATGGCGCCGTTGCGGCAAACGATTCCGACAATTGGCGAATGATCCGTTCGCTTTGGTGCAACCGCAATTCGATGACTTGGCCGCCCGGTTCACGGTGCGCGAAAAACTCGAGCGCCGTATTGAGCATCATCTGTTGCGCTCGACGTGTCGCATCACTCGCTTCGCTCGTGTTGGCAACGAGTTTGGCGTAACCGTTTTCCCAGACCGCGGATCGCAAGCCAGCCTCCAAGGCAATGCGGAACTTGTCGAATAATTGACCACGATCCAAGCGTGCGGGAAGCGCCGCGAGTAGCCGATCCGGAGAGATGCTCGCGGGTGGATTCTTGTCCGGGTCCGCATCGACGGAGAAGAAAACGGGCATGGGGTCCTTGCCCGTCGTCGGCAGCTTCTTGGTGGCGTCGAGTCGCGGTATGTAGGGGCGACTCGCCGGGACATCAAAATCGTAAGCCGCATAAACGGACTCAATGCCATGGCTGCGTGCGAGCGGTTCGAAGGTCTGCAATACCTGCTCGGGCGTTTGCCTCGGTCGCACCTTGTTCACGGCCAACAATCGCGGCACGCCGGGCATCAAGTCAGCGGCGATGCGGAGCAGATCACCGAGCGTCGCGTCGCGTGACGACTCCGCGCTCGTCACCACGAGGAACGCTGAACAGAGCGTTGCGGCGCGGCCGAGCAGTTCGCGGCGAGCTTCCGGCGAACCCAACCCGAACTCTTCATCCGAAACGATATCGGGACAATCGAGCAGACCGATACCGACGGCATCGAGCTGTGGGTCAGTCGCGACGAGGGGAACGGCGAGCGCGGCGGCGGTACCGTCACGATTGTTGTACTGGGCATGGGCCCGCTGCGGATCCTCGTCGAGCATTTCAGGAGCTTCGCCGAGCGAGTCCTTGAGTCGACTCATGAGCAACCCCCAGACCTCGAGATCTTCCTTCCAGGCACTCGGTAGCCAAATCACAAACCGATGGGTGCCGTCGTCATTGTTGGTCCCGCGCAGCGACCTCGCCCGGCCCTTGGAACTCAAGAACGTGGCAACCAAACTCGTCTTGCCGCTATTGAGCATCCCCGCGACTGCGATCGTCGGTCGATCGATCAACTGGGCCGCCGTGTGCAATTGACGCCCCGCCGCAACCACGCTCGATTCGGCGGTGGGTTCGATTCGACGCAGTGCCTTCAAGAAACTTTCCCGGCCTTCGATGGGGAAAATTCGCATCACCGCGGCGCGCTGGTCATCGTCCTCGAGTAACGAGTGCAGATTAGGCCACTGCAAGCTTGCCGGTTGTGAACTCTTTCGCATCCCGAATATCATCACGCCCGCGTCCGATCTGGATCGAGTTCGAGTTCAAAAACGTCACCGCTCAAGAGCGTCTCGTCGCCGGGATCATCGTCGAGGGTCTCGGAAGCCTGGTAGATGTGTTCCCACCAACGCCGCGCTTCACCCATCGACCAACGTGCCGCATCCGCACAATTCTGCAAGGTCGCGGCTAGCTCATCGACACTGCGCGGCCGCTCTTCGGGAAATTTTCGCAAACAACTCATCAACACGTTCTGCAAGTCCTCTGGCAATCGTGAACCGATCCGTGTGCTCGGGCGCACCGGTTCCTCATGGAGTTGCTTGACGCAGACGTCCACCGCCGAGCCACCCTCAAACACAGGGACTCCGGTGAGCAAGGCGTAACCCACCGCACCGAGCGAATAAAGATCACTGCGATGATCCGACTTGGCAGCGTCACGAACCGCTTCGGGCGACATGTACGTGGGTGTTCCCGTCATCGATTCCGACACCGTCAAGATCGTACTCTCGCTATCCAATTCCTTGACCAACCCGAAGTCCAGTAGCTTCACCGTATCGTAAAGTTCCGAGTGTGCCGTGATCATGATATTCGCGGGTTTGACATCACGATGCACGATGCCTTTGTGGTGCGCCTCGGATAATGATCCACAGACCTGAAGCAACAAGTAAATCACGCGTTCGGGCGGTTGTCGACCGTAGTCCCTGATCAACTGGTCCAATGTGATCCCGTCGACCCATTCCATGACGTAGAAAAACTCATTGTCCTCGGTGCGACCGAAATCGAAAATAGCGATCGTGTTGGGATGCCTTAACTTAGCCGTCGCTTGCACCTCACGCTCGAACCTCGAAATCGCGCGGGGTGATAATTCATTTCCCTGCAATACTTTGACGGCGACGTCACGGCGCAGCAACTCATGCTGGCCTAAATACACGGTCCCCATACCGCCGCAACCGATGCGCCGACCAATCTCATATTGGCCAAGACTTCGCTTGCCCATCCCGGCCCTTGACGCTTTGCGTATTTTTCGCCGCTCACGACCCAACACGGCTAGCATTCCGAGTGATGCAAGCGAGATGATCCCGACCAGAGTCCACACGGCTCGCCCCAGTAACCGCGTCGGAGCGTACGCATGGGCCACTTCGATCTCGGTCGCGATGCCGATTTCGTAATCGTCAAGCCATTGCCAAACGCCCACCACCGGAACACCTCGATAGTCGTTGTATCCGTCAAAATTCTCGCCATGCCCACCACGGATCGCCATTCCGGCCATCAACGTCAAAGGTTGCAAGGATCGCTCGTTCGAAGCCCGTTCGTCTCGCGTCAAGTCAGCACCGGGATCACGCACTTCGACGTTTAAGACGCTCGTCATCCTCGCGTCCGAGGGCAACAGACCGATTCGACGCAGTTGACTTTCAGAGCGAATTTGCGAGACCATGCGACCGGCGCGATTGAATGCATACGTTTCAGGCTTCTCGCCTTTTTCTTGCGAAGGTAAGACTCGTTCAGGAGATAATATTGCCGAGAACCCAGCCACGGGATCGAGCACGACCGCGACGCAGCCGACCGTCGTCACGCCGCTGCGAAGCGGCGACATGGCGAGCATGATGGGGCCACCGCTTCGTGATTGGGGTCCCGACGTCGTTAGCGGCACCGGAGTCGCGAGCGCGTAGCTGACCGTCGATTCGCCGCGATTGAGCCGTCGAGAAAACTCTTGCGGAACGTCGAGCGAGAATGTCATCAATCGCTCACGGTCCGATGCGATAATCGTTCCCTGCGGGTCAAGCACCACCCACCCGAGATTGACTTGCGAAGCGACTGCGGCATTCAAACCGATGGTCAACTGACGAAAGGACTCCGCTCCCAAAATTTCGCCCAACGATGCTGCTTGGCGATCACCCAATTGAGACAAAAGCTCCAAGGCTGGACCGCTCACTCGCGGATCACTCGCGACTTGTTCGGCGAAGCGGCGTTGATCGTCCAACCAGAGTTCCGCCGAGGTCACCTTGGCCGATAGTAGCTCGATGAGCGACCCTCGCGTCAGGCTCGTCAGCGACCCGTTGAGACGCGAGTTCAGCCACGCCGTCGCAACAACGATGACCGGCAATAGCACGAATGCAACAACCACCACGATTCGTCGCCACGGAATCTCGGCGGTCGGCGTCGGACGAAGGTTGGCTTTTCCGTCAACGGAATCAGTGCGGGGAAACAAGGCGGGCATCCGCTCCACTATCGTCGAAACCCACCGTTTGGAGTAGATCTCAATCGCCGCAATTTCGATCAGGGGAAGCGATATTTCGGATTCTTGGGATCAAAATCTGCCTCATCGAGCCCCACGTTGATGCGGATGTCGTGGTACGTGTACGATTCGATCAGTGGCGCAGCATCCGGCTTGCCCGGAGCAGCCGATTCATCACTCGGCCAGCCGAAGCTGCGGTACTGCAGCACCATCATTCGTTGGCGATCGATGGCGATCTCGGCCAGCGAAAAGTCGTTCGCTTTGCCACTCGGCTTCGCGCGGTGAACTTGGATCAATTCCGCGTTCACACCCTCGATGGCAAAACCCGGCGTGATCGTGACGCTGATGTCCGGATTGCCCTCATCCTCGCCGCCTCGCTCAATCAATAATTCGACGAGCCGCGTCAGACCAATCTCGCTGATCGGAAACCGCTGGCCCTTCATCGCGATCATGCCATTCGGATCAAGCCGGACGGTGATCATGCCCATCCAGCCCGCTTCATGGACCACGAGCTGGGCGTCGTGCAGGTCTTCGGCCCAAATCACTTCGCGACCTCGCTGCGACTCGGGACTGACGAAGTCGAGATACACGCGCAGCGGCGCATCGAGCTTGCCGCCTCGATGTCGCGTCATCACCTTCATGTTCATTTCCGTCGGCTCACCGAGTCGTCCCGAATTATCCTGCTCGTGTTTCACGAACCGACACGTGTAGTCCGAGACATTCGCATGCATCGACGCGAGTGCCGCCCTGGCCAAGCCGAGCACTTCACTCATGGATGATTCACGGGTCGCGGATCTTGCCGACTCATCGAGCGTCAGCGAATTCGCCAACACCACCTCGCTGGCAGTCAAGTTTGCCAACCGCCGCTCGCGGATCGTCACCATCACGATCAAGATGCCCAGAATGACGACCACCCAGAGCCCTCGCGGGTTTCGATTCTTCATGCCAGCGCCTCGAAGACTTTTTTAATCATGGGTCATTCGCTCGCGAATCCATGGGGAGTGACGGGAGATTTGGAGTGGATCGCGACAGCCGAACGTACTCGATCATAAGGCGAGCGGCAGCTCCTTTCCTACCCCTCACCCCGCTTCGCTCAACAACGGAAACACGATCCGCTCTATCGGAGGCAACCTGTTTTAAGTGAGTTTGGACAACATCATCGTCGCAATACCGAGCACCAAGAAAAATCCGCACATGTCAGTGACGGTCGTCAGCAGCGGCCCACTGGCAACGGCAGGGTCAAAACCGAATCGCTTGAGCACCAAGGGAACGACACCTCCGATCGATACGGCGATCACCGTGTTGGCGAACAGTGCGACACCGACAACTAATCCCAGATACGGATTGCCATCCCACAGGGTGGCGACAATCGCGACCAAAATGCCGAGTGCGAAACCGTTGATCAGCCCGACACCGAGTTCCTTGAGCCAAACCCGCAATAGCTCGGTCGGCCGAACGAGTCCGAGTGCCAGCTCACGCATGCTGACCGCGACAGCCTGATTCCCACTGCAGCCACTCATGTCCGAGATGATGGGCAGGAACACGGCCAGCGCGATGACTTTCTCGAGCGTCGCTTGGAAGCCTGCGATCACGCTCGCAGCACCGATATTGAGCACGATATTGATGCTGAGCCAAGCCAGTCGCCGTCGAGCGCGATCCCACAGCGGCATGGTTCGTAGTTCTTCGGTAACGATCCCTTGGCTTTTCAGATAGTCCGACTCGACGCGCCGCGATGCTTCATAATCGACGGCTTCGCGATGCACGACGCCAATCAATCGCCGCTCTTCATCGACCACGGGCACGCCGAGAAAGTGGTGCGTCTCGAACATCTCGATCAATTCGTCGAGCGGCAAGGTCGCGGCAACCGAGAGCGGATTAGCGATCATCAACTCACTCACGCGTTGGCTGCGGCGCGCGAACAGTAGATCACGCATCGGCAATACACCGGTGAGCCGTCCGCCCGCGTCGACGAGATACGCGTACTGCACATCAAGGTCGCGGTACTGGTCAACATTCTTGCTGATCAGATCAATCAACTCCGCAGCCGTCGAGCCATCGTGAAACAACAGGAACTCGGACTTCATCAGTCCGCCTGCGGTGTCGTCCTCATAACGCGTGTACAGCCTCGCGATTTCGGCATCGTCCTCCGGAAGCTGCTTCATGATCGCTTCGGCGAGATCATCATCCATATCGCCGAGCAAGTCAGCTTGGCGGTCGCTATCGAGCTCCCTCAAGATCGCGGCAGCGTCGGCAGCCTCCAACGCCTCGATCGCTTCAGCCGCCTGGGTCTCGCCAAGGTGGCTAATCACTTCCGCCGCATCGACCGCCGAAAGCATCGTCAAAATCTGCGACCGCTGCTGCTCCGACATTCGGCTCAGCGCTAACGCTTGATCGTTGGTCGATAATTCGACCAGTGCATCATCGAGAGCCTGTGCGTCGCCACCGGCTAACAACTCCAGCAATCGTTCCCAAGGACGCACCGTCTCAGCTGGCGCGGGGTCAATCGTGGTCGCGGTCGATTCAGAAAACTCAGTCACGCGGGAAGTCTCGATCAAACGGGAGTCGTGGCACCATCACGGCAATGATTGTCGGCGAATTTCGGCGGCGGGCCGACCCCCATCGTTACTTATCCCGACGATCCAGGGCAAGCGGGGAAAATAACGCCAGCAGTGGAGGTCGCGGGTATGCTGAGGATCGCTAAACTGAGAGACAGCTCAGTTCGTGACTCTTTTTCAAAAATGTCGTTTCACCCCATGGCCACACCCATCCACGCCACGCTGCGCCTTGACGATCTGGTGATCGGCAGCACGTCTCAGGTGGGTTTCACTGATGTTACGGGGCGATTGGTCATTCCCGTGGCGACAGTAATCACCCAGTCGCTCGTCGATGAAATTCGCCTGGACGGTGTCACGCTTTTGCAAATTGTGACGTCGGGCGAGTCGCCCGGCGAAGCTCCCGAATCAATTCCCACGCCGCTGGAGATCGCGGACACGGCGTCGCAAAAACTGTTGCCCTACTCCGCCGAACGTGTCGCTCGACTTCAGGAAAAATTTTACGCGTGCGAGTCGCTTGTCGATCAACTCGTCGATTCGCTCCAACAAGGTATCCCCATCAACGTTCGCGAGGCGGAACAGGAAATCAGTGACTATGCGAACGAGTTGGCGAGCGATCCCGATCCTGTCATCGCAGGAGCACTCGTATTCCAGTCCGACTTAACTCTCGCTCGCAGATGCGTGCAGTTTTCAGTGCTAAGTATGGCGATTGCACTGTCCCAAAAATTACAACCCAGCGATGTGCATGACATCGGCATCGGCGCTCTGATGCACGATTGGAGTTTATTCTTGCTGCCCAAGAACGCTCGTTTCCCTCACTTGCCCATGGATGCCGCGATGCGGCTGGAATACTCGAAACACCCGCTGACGAGCGAGTCGCTGCTCAAGAATTTCCGCGGATCGACGGAAACCCAAAGGACGATCGTCGCTCAAGTTCACGAACTTCTGGACGGCAGCGGATTTCCGCGTGGAATCTCCGGTCGTCAATTTCATCCCCTCGCAAAAATAGCGTCGGTTGCCGACAGCTATCTGACATTGACGAGTCCACCGCCGGGTGTCACCCGGGTCATTCCTTGCGACGCGATGGCCTATCTCATCGCTGGCGCCTCCAAGGGACGCTTTGCCCCGGCCGCCGTGACCGCGATGCTCGAAGCGGTGACTTTGTACCCGCTCGGCAGCACTCTGGAGCTGAGCGACACGACGCTCGTCCGAGTCATTCGCGGCAATGCCGGGGATTACGGATATCCGATCGTCCAAGCCATCGCCAACCCCGAACGCGTGATCGATCTTCGCAACAGTCATCTGTTCATCACTCGGCCCGTCGCATCGTCGGACTACGACGAAGCACGTTTGCCCGACGCGTACAAAGAATTAAACTCGGGCTCTCCGTAACCCATTCACCCTTCGCCCCACATGAACTCATGATTTTTTTCACATTTCCATGGTTCCTCGCGACCCTTTCGGCACTGTCGTTTTCGATCGGAATTTCCTCGATGGCTCAAGCACAAACGCCGCTCGTGGTCGGTCACCGCGGTGCATCCTTCACCGCACCTGAAAACACATTGGCGGCATTCAAGCTAGCGTTTGAGCAGCATGCTGATGGCGTCGAAGGTGACTTTTACTTGACCGCCGACGAACAAATCATTTGCATCCACGACGCCGACACCCAACGCACGACGGGTGTCAAGTTGCCGGTTGAAGGCAGCGATATGGATGCACTTCGCGAACTTGAAGCGGGAAGCTGGAAGTCGCCCGAGTTCTCCGGCGAGCGATTACCGACATTCTCAGAAGTGATCGCATCCATCCCGTCAGGTAAGCGATTGGTGATCGAGCTCAAAAGCAAAGAAAAGATCGTGCCATTTCTGGTTGAAGCACTTCGCCGCGCCAAACGTGATGACATCACCCTGCTCATCATCAGCTTCGATGAAGAAACCGTGCGTCAATGCAAACAGCAATTGCCTGGCGTGGCGGCGCATTGGTTGACGAGTTTCAAGCAATCCAAGACAACCGCCCAGTGGTCACCCACCGCGAGGGAGGTCGCCGCCGCCGTCCGCCGCTCGGGCGCCGACGGCGTCGGCATGAATGGCAATCGCGATTGCATCGATCAAGCCTTCATGGCTACGCTCCGCCAAGGTGGTTGCAAGGAATTCCACGTCTGGACGGTCGACACCCCTGAAGATGCCAAGTACTTCCGTGACCTCGGCGCCTTCGGCATCACCACCAATCGCCCCGATGTCATCGGCGAAGCAATTCGCTAATCGATTACACCTGAGTGCGGACGCGGTCCCAGAACAAGAGATAAAACAGCACCAACACACCGAGTGCGAAGGCGGCCGGCTTGATCCACAGTGGCCGCCACTCGATCGCCGCCAACTCGGCATGTCGTAGCTCGTCCTTTTCGGACTTCAGCGCCGTGAGTGCTGATTCGCCGACATTGTCGCTAACCGCCTTGTCGATCTCCTTGGTCTTCGCGACCACCAGCTCATTGAGCTGTTTCGCTTCCACCGTCGTGTGCTGG
>JBBSJZ010000193.1:0-9875 GCA_038256795.1 Pirellulales bacterium
ACGGCGTCAATAGCGAACGCGTTTCGCGTGCTGCACCCCACTCGCTGAACCATGCCGTCCACGATCACTCCCGCCGCCGATCATCACTATCACTTCGTCACCGGTAAACTGGCGGAGCCGATGCTGCGCGAAGTGATCGAGCGACTCGCCAACGAGCACGGCTTTCGCTACACGGTGGAGGTGATGCCGATCACGGTCGCGGCGCTGATGAGTGCGTCATGGTTGACGAAGCGGTTGCAGGTTGCGAGCGATGTGACTCACTTGATCGTTCCCGGTTATCTCGAGCCCGGCCGCGATGAATTGGCGGCCCACGTCTCGATCCCCGTTGTCATCGGCCCGAAGGATCTTCGCTCCTTGCCCGAGTTATTCGGCGCTAGCGTCGTCGCGTCTCGCCTCGAGGACTACACGGTTGCGATCATCGCAGAAATCAATCATGTGCCGCGAATGAGTGTCGATGCGGTGGTTGAACGAGCGGATCGTTTGCGAGCCGATGGGGCGAACATGATCGACGTCGGATGTGATCCCTCGGCGCGTTGCCCGAGGATCGCGGACTACGTCACGGCGCTCGTCGAGCGGGGCCATTGCGTCTCCATTGATTCCTTCGACGTTTGGGAAGTCGAGCGAGCGATTGCAGCGGGAGCCAGTCTTGTTTTGAGCGTCAATTCCGGCAATCGTGAGCAAGCCGTCCATTGGGATGCGGAGGTCGTGGCGATCCCCGACTCACCGCAGGACGTTGAATCGCTCGACGAAACTCTCGGCTTCTTGATGAAGCGCAACGTCCGCTTTCGCATCGATCCGATCTTGGAGCCGATCGGCGTCGGTTTTGCCAAGAGTTTGGTGCGTTATGCGGCGATCCGCGAGCGGTATCCCGATGCACCGATGATGATGGGCATCGGCAATTTAACGGAGTTGACGGACGTCGATTCGGCGGGCATGAACATGATGCTCATCGCGATCTGTGAAGAGTTGCGGATCGAAAGTGTCCTCACGACGGAAGTCATCAACTGGGCTCGCTCGAGTGTTCGTGAGTGCGATGCTGCGCGTAAATTGTGTCACTTCGCGGTCAAGCATCAAACGCCACCCAAGCGAGTGTCGAGTGATCTCGTGATGCTGCGTGACCCCAAACTCTCGCACTACTCGCACGAGACACTGGACCAGCTTGCCGATGCGATTCGCGATAATAACTATCGCCTCTACGCCGACGAGCATTCGCTTCACCTACTTGCCCGGTCGATGCACCTATCCGATCGCGACCCATACGCGTTATTCGAGCAATTGATGAGTCAACCGATCTCAGAAAACGTCGACGCGTCGCACGCGTTCTATTTGGGATTCGAGCTGGCGAAGGCCTCGATCGCGCGGAAGCTTGGAAAACAATACACGCAGGATGAATCACTCCGCTGGGGTATGCTCAGCGAACTCGAGCAGCACCATCGCTTACAACGTCGTCGCAGGCCCCGTGGCCAAGGAATGGATCAGAAGTAACCTCCCGATTTCAATATCTTCAATCGTTTCCAAGCTCCCGGGCTCTTTATCCCAAACGATTCATTTTCGCTCATCCCGATGGGGATTTCCGCCATGAGCCGGTGGTTTGAGCGAAGCGAACACCGGCTCAACGCATCAATCGGTTTGACGTCGGAGTTCAGAGAAGATCGACACGGCGCAGTAGATTGCCATCGTGATCATCGTGACGATGCCGACCCTGCGGACGCTGTCGCGAAGCACCATCACGAGGCTGGTGTCCGGAAACCGGTGATGAACACCGAGTGCGTAAGCGAACGTCACGAACACGAGGGTGCAAAGGACGACGAGCACGAGCACATCATTGAGCGATCGACGTTGTTTCGCCGCTTCAACGACGGGCTGGCGATAGATCCACCACGCCAAACCGGCGACCAGCGGCGGCAGGAATACCACCGAGCTACCGTGTTGCAACACTTCGTACCAATCGAGCGTTCGATCACCCCAGCGGATGGCTTCGGTTTGCAGTGCCGGGAACATCTTCACGCCCCATCCGTAGTAGTGCGTGAACGCGTCCCAGATGACGTGAGTGCATGACCCCAGCGCGACGCAAGCGACGACGAGCGCGACGTTGGATAATGAAAAATTGACTTCGCGATCCACCCACGGCGCCAGCCGCACGGCCATCGATCGGGGCAGCAATGTGGAGAGCGGCCGCTTGAGCAGGGCGTGAAAAAGGAAGTACGCGGTCACACCGATCGGTGTGCAGTGCGTGACGACCCCAAGAAACGAGTGCAAGACGTTGTAATCGAGCATCCAGGGAAAGAAGACGGGCACGTCGCAAATCATGCTGCCAATCGCTAACGCTGAAAACGGCAATCGATTGCGTGAAGCCCAAGCGACGGGTGTGATGGCGGCGATGTGCGTGATCGTGAAGGGCATCCGTCCAGTGTGATCAAATCCTGAGCAATTTTCGAGACCCTCTCGCCTCGCCGCCGCTCGCTGCCTAGCCTTGCCGTATGTCTCCAACCGTTGCCGCCTTACCGATCGTCCATGAACTCCCCCGTGATTTCAGCATCACGCGGGCGTTCGAAGCATTGAAACACCTTCCCGGAGTGCTTTGGCTCGATTCCGCATCCTCGGATCGTTCCCCCGACTCAAGGCATTCGGCGGGCCAGCTCGGTCGCTATTCGTTTTTGACTGCGGCCCCGATCCGCACGTTATCGGCCCGAATCGGCGACCCCAACCCGTGGCCAGAGCTGGATGCGTGGTGTCGCGAATTACCGACAAATGGCCGTGATGATCTGCCCCCGTTCCAAGGCGGCATCGCCGGCGTGATCGGTTACGAAGCCGCCACTTGGCTGGAGGACGTACCGCCAGCGGCACGGGATGATTTGCCGACCCCAGCCGTTTGCCTGGGCCTCTATGACTGGACGATCGCGGCGGATCACCTCACCGCCCAAGCGTGGATCGTTTGCCAAGGCTTCGGCGCAGCTGCGGAAACGGATCGTGTGCGCGATGCGAGCCGGCGACTCGAAGAAGTCATGGCGTGGCTCGATGCTGCCCCGCGCGAGGCGAGTGCTGGCTTGCCAGTCGCCCGATCGGGAGTCGAATCGCCGTTGTGCGTCGAGGGATTTCCGACACCTCATCCTGGCATTTTGAGCAACTTTGCCGAGGGCGAGTTCGCGTCGCGGGTCGCCGAAATCGTCCAGCGGATTCGTTGCGGTGACTCGTTTCAAGTCAACCTCGCCCAGCGTTTAGTCACTCACGCGCGGTGTGCCCCGACGGAATTGTACATGCGACTTCGGCAAGCGAATCCGGCGCCGTTTGGTGGTTACTATGCCGGTACTGGCTTTTCGCTGCTGAGCTCATCGCCGGAAGGGTTTCTCACCGTGCGGGACCGCGTGGTGCAAACACGACCGATCAAGGGCACGGCGCCACGGACCGGCGATCCACAGCTCGACGATGCGTATGCCAAGGAGTTGAGCGAGAGCGAAAAAGATCGCGCCGAGAACATCATGATTGTCGATCTGATGCGCAACGATCTGTCGCGGGTCTGCGACGACGAGAGCGTCGTGGTCCGTCAATTGTGCGATGTCGAGCGTTACCGGTACGTCCAACACCTGGTTTCGGTGATCGAAGGGCGGCTTCGTTCGGACGCGTCGATTTCAGACTTACTCCAAGCGTGTTTTCCCGGAGGCAGTGTCACGGGTGCGCCGAAGATCGAGGCGATGCGAACGATTGCCGCACTCGAACCCAATCCGCGCGGTCCCTACTGTGGATCACTCGGCTACATCAGTTGTTCAGGGGCGGCCGATTTCAATATTCTCATTCGCTGCATCGTCGACGTTGCCGGCCACTGGTATTTCCCCGTCGGCGGCGGCATCACCGCTCGAAGTCAACCGCCAAGCGAAGAGGCGGAGACATGGACCAAGGCGATGGGGATGCTGCGGGCGATCTAGCGGTCCGCGTAGACCATCGTGCTTTCTTCCTTGGTTACGGGCACGGAGGATTGATCACTCACGACGATCGCTTTGGTGAGGTGAGTTCCCTCGGCGACGCCGCGCACTTTAACGCGATAGACGAGGTCTCGGCCGGCCTCGAGTTGCGGCTGGGGACTGAACACGACGTTGCCGCGGTCGTCTTGCTGGGCGTCCTGTTCGGTGCTAATCAATTCCAATCCCGTGGGAAGTTCCAGTCGCACTTGCACGTTGCTGTCGCCACGCGAGCCGCGATTCATCAAGCGAATTTCGTAGGTGGTTTCGCTACCGATTTCGATCGGGTCGGCGGCGTCAGAAATCTGGAACGAAAGCTCCGCGAGCGCTTCGACGGTAACGCTGCGTTGACTCGTCGCGGTCAAACCGAGATCACCACGTGCTTCGAGGCGGATCGTGTGTTCGCCCTCTTGGACGGGCAAGATTGTCAGCGGCACTTGGCCTTTTTTGCCTTCGGGGAACTGGGCCAACGACCAATGCACGGCGTGCTGGGTCGGGTCGTAGTGACCCTCCTTTCCAGTGCTCACAAACGTGAAGCCACGATCCAGGTAGGCGATGATTTCGACATTGGTGGCGTCATCGGTACCGACGTTCGCGATATCGAGTTGGTAGGTCGCTTGTCGTTCGAGGTACTTGCGTGACGGACCGGTAAGCTCGAGCTGCAGCTCCGGCGCGACGACTTCGACCTGAGTCACGTGCTCCGCCGTCAGCCCCTCTTCACTCGTCAATCGCACCACGTTTTGGATCACGCCCGGCGCGACGGCTCGCAGCCGCAGAATTTGGCGACGAACTTCGCCGGCGCGGAGGGTCCCGAGTACGTTATCGAGTTGACGTCCTTGGGGATGCTCGAGGCCTTCGGGAACATCGGTCTGCAAGATCACACCGACGGCGTCGCCGGTGCCCGGATTACTGACTTCGAGTTCGATTTCGAGTTGTTGTCCGATGCGGACTTCGGCCGGAGCACGCTGGACGATTTGCAATTGGGGTCGGGTGCTGATCGTGCGCACGGATGCGGCGGCTTCGAACGTGACGCGAGCGACGCTACCGAGCTCGCCTTCCTGTTCAGGAACGAGCAGCATCGTAATGGTGCGTTCTTCGCCGACCGGCAGCGCCCCAAGTTGCCATAACAACGCGTCACCCTCGACCGATGCGGCTGGCGACGTGTCGATCAAACGCATACCGGCGGGAACGCGATCGTGGACGCGGACGTCGAGGGCTTCGGCCGAACCGACGTTTTGAATATGGACCACGAACGACGCTTCTTGGCCCACCTTGACCTCACTCGGCGCACGCTTGTGGATCACGACACTCGGCGACTGGACGCCCTCGAGACGACGGTCGCCGGGCGAGTTGATGGTTTGATTCGAGATTTCTGAGGCGGCATAAACAGGTAGCGGGGCCGCCGCTGGCAAACTCGCGATCCGCTGCGTAGCCGGCAAGCCCTGCGGCAACTGGGGCAGCGACTCCGCGGCGCGAAGCGATGGGGTCGCCCTTCCATTCGGAGCCAACGCCGAGACCGGAGCTAGCGAAACGGGCGGCGGAGCGAACATCGGTGCCGGCTCGCTTCGCAGCGCATTGCCACCACCGAAACTTGGTCCAGCCGGCATCGCGTAAGAATCGTTTTCGTCAGCCGGCGGACCTTCAAATTGAAGCTCTGGCATCGCTGTGGGTGCCTCGTCCATCGACTCGGCATCTGGCCGCGTGGAAGGCATGGCCAGCGTTGCCGCACCCATCGTCATCGCGGGTGCCGGACCATCCGTGCCGGGTGCAGGATGAGCGGGGGTCGCATCGCCCATTGCTGGCATCTCCCATCCCGAGGCAGCCGGCCGGGTGTCCGCGGTAGCGGGAGCAGCGGAAATCGCGCCCGGCAGTTTGCTCGGATCAAAATCGGCGAAGTTGGACTTCGCTGGGGTTGGCTGGGGGGCGGGGAAACCCTCGGTCTTGGGTGCGTCCCCGACCGGTGGCATGCCGAGCGGTGGCACGCCGACCGGTGGCATGCCGAAAGACGGAGGTGCGGCGGCGAAACCCGGTGCGGTCGGGAGTGCCGAATCTTGGTCCGTGTGCTGGACGAGCTGGATCGGGTCCTGGGGCTCATCGGGCAGTTGGTTCGCGGGCGTCTTGAAGGAATTGGAGAGTGCGGCGAAGGCTGGCGCGGCATCGGCGCCCGAGTTCCAACCCTCATCGTCAACGGTGGAGATGGGTGCTGGAGGCGTGTTGAGCATCGCCGCGTCAGCCACCGACCAGGTGGAATCCGGGTTGCTTTTGCGGTCTTTCTGGGCCTGAACAGCTGCCAGGGCGCCGAGCAGGATGGTGATCGCGCCGGCGGCGAGTCGAATGCCAAAGGGCTTCATGGGTCGCATTCCAATTGCGGTAGTCTTCGGCCAAATCCGTCGGCCCGAGCCCGTCATTACCAGATTTACTCAAGTGGCGAAAAGAGCAATCGTGAAACTCTTTACACGGCAGCGACAACTAGCAACACTGGTACGCAGCCATGAACGACGTCAGCCTTTCTTTGCCAGCAGTGCGGGAAAGGTTTCTTTTTTTGTCGGTGCGAAGGAATCTCAGTCGCACCCCGTCAAATCACTCGATCGAATTTTTTACAAGGACTAGGTGCCATGCTCGACTCGGTACCAATGACGCGTGACGGTTTTAACCGCATCAAAGCTGAGATTTCCCGTTTAGAAAACGAGGAGATGCCGAAGGTCACCGAAAAGATTGCCGAGGCGCGGGCCGAAGGCGACTTGAAGGAGAACGCGGAGTATCACGCCCAGCGTGAGAACCAAGGCATGTTGATGGCCAAAATCAACGAACTCAAGGGCAAGATCGCTCGCGCCAGCATCGTCGACCCCACAACACTCCCCAGGGACGAGGTTGTGTTTGGCTGCACCGTCACGGTTGAAGACCTGAAGTATGGCGACGAGGAAAAATTCACCCTCGTCGGTGCCGGGGACGAGGACTACGACGTCGGCAGAATTCTGATCACGAGCCCGCTCGGTCAGGGCTTGCTCGGCAAGAAGGTCGGCCAGGAGGCCGAGATCGAAGCGCCGGCTGGCAAAATGAAGTTCAAGATCCTCAACATTGAGTTCGACCTTTAGCATGAGAGACGACGGACCGGACCGCAAAGACGTCGATCACGGTCCCGGATGGATGCCAGCCTTGCTCGCGTCAGTGGTGCTTCTGGGTATTGCTGGTTTCATTTGCTGTGGCGTGAGCACTTGGTTTCTGTACCAGAAGCGTGTCGAACTGGTGACGCGGACGCTGA
The DNA here is from genome assembly GCA_038256795.1 of Pirellulales bacterium. GTDB lineage: Bacteria > Planctomycetota > Planctomycetia > Pirellulales > Pirellulaceae > JBBSJZ01. Next base: position 7,219 of record JBBSJZ010000193.1, read on the forward strand.
CGGAAACCTACATCCCGGCAGTCGAGCAGAGTCGCATGTCGCCCGCCGATAAATCCGACGTCCTCGACCAGTTTCAAGCCTTTGAGAAGTCGCTCAAAAACGGCGAGGTCGAGAATTGGCAAGCCGCAGCGGTGATGCAGCGGATCGTTAGGCTGCCGATCCTCGAATGGGGTGATTTGGAAGCGGCCGAGTCGGTCTTGCGCGGTGATGGTGGTGACCACGAAGCCGCCTTACGCGAATTTTCGCGTTTGCGTCGGGGCGTCGAGATGGACCAGGTGACCATGATCGATGTTGAGGACGCACTGCTGCCCGTGCTCGCCGGCAACGGGACTCGTGACGAGCGGCGCACGCTCGTGGAGACGATCTCGGTTGAAGCCGCCCTTGACGTGGCCTCGCGGGCCAAGTCAGTTGCCGACCGCAGTAAAGTGCCTGAACGAAGTTTCGAGAATATCAAAATTGGGCCGATCGTCCGCCGCCAAATGAAGGCGGGGATGACTGAAGGCGGCTACTAAGAAGGAATCTCAGTTTGTCCAAGCGTGAAGTCGTCATCGTGGGTGCCGGCCCCGGTGGTCTTGCCGCTGCGATGCAGCTTGCCCATGCCGGTTGCTCCGTCACCATCCTCGAATCCCGTGATCGCGTCGGCGGTCGCACCTCGGCGATCGAGTTCGATGAGTTTCGATTCGATTGCGGGCCCACATTTTTCTTGTATCCCCGCGTGCTCGAAGAAATCTTCCGCTCGGTCGGCCTTGAGCTGATGGAAGAGGTGCCGATGCGGCGATTGGATCCGCAGTACCGATTGACGTTCGGCGACGGCGGCCAACTCGATTGCACTCCGGACATGGACGAGATGGATCGTCAAATCGCCCAGTTCGCACCGGCCGACGTCGGCGCCCTGCGGCGTTACATGGATGACAACCGTGTCAAGCTGCAGCGTTTTCGTCCGATCCTCGAATCGCCTTTCAGCTCGCCGCTCGATGTGCTCCGGCCGTCGATGCTCGCGGCCCTACCGCATCTGCATCCGTTGCGATCACTCGGTAGCGAGTTGTCGCGGTACTTCTCCGATCCGCGGCTCGTGATCGCCTTCGCGTTCCAATCGAAGTACCTCGGCATGTCACCGTTCCAATGCCCGAGTTTGTTCAGCATCCTATCGTTTCTTGAATACGAGTACGGTGTTTTCCATCCACTTGGTGGATGTTGCCGCGTTAGTGAGCGGATGGCTGAAATCGCGATGTCCATGGGCGTCGACATTCGCTTGAGCGAGCCTGTTGAGTCGGTCGAGATGCAAGGTCGTCGCTTGACCGCGTTGCACACATCGAGGGGGCGTTTTGCGGCGGATGCGTTTGTGGTCAATGCGGACTTCTCGGATTGGATGACCAAGCACATTCCGAACACGTCACGCCGCCGCTGGAAAGACGAAGCGATCGCGAAAAAGAAATTCTCCTGCAGCACCTTCATGCTGTACCTCGGCATTGAGGGACTCTATGAGGACTTGCCGCATCACAGCATCCACATCAGTAGCGATTACGAACGCAACTTGCGCGAGATCGAAATCGATCATGTGTTGAGCCAAGACCCATCCTTCTACGTCCAAAATGCGGGCGTCACCGACCCGTCCTTGGCACCGGCCGGGCACAGCGGTCTGTACGTGCTCGTGCCCGTCACGCACCAGCACGAGAACGTGGACTGGAACGTCGAAGCCGATCGTTTTCGTGAATTGACACTCGATCAACTGGCGGCCATCGGGCTCGGTGATATCCGCTCGCGGATTCGTACCGAGCGTCGCATCACGCCACTGGATTGGGAGACCAAGTACTCGATCTACAAGGGCGCGACGTTTAATTTGGCTCATAATCTTGGCCAAATGTTGCATCGCCGTCCTCGCAATCGATTCGACGAGGTCGATGGCGTTTACCTCGTCGGCGGTGGCACGCATCCGGGCAGCGGGCTACCCGTGATCTACGAATCGAGCCGCATCACCAGCCGATTGCTGCTCGATGACCTAGGGATCAGCACCGGATTCATTGACGACGCCGCGCTCGCACTCACGGGCGGTTGAGGCGAGTCGGCCCCGGCGCCGTCGAGGGACCTACGCAGCTCGCAGCCGAAACGTCACAATGCGGCTGCGGTTTCCGATTTGTCCCTTGACGTTGGCTTGCTCGTTCTCATGCGCGTTCTCTCAGGTATCCAGCCCACCGGTCGATTTCATTGGGGCAATTTCTTCGGCGCGATCCAGCAATACATCGATCTGCAGGATGACAACGATGGCTTTTACTTCATCGCCGATCTGCACGCGCTCACGACGGTTCGCGATCCGTCGGTCTTACGCCAAAACACGCTCGATGCCGCGATCGATCTACTCGCGTTGGGATTGAATCCCGACAAGGCGACGCTATTCAACCAATCGGATGTGCCCGAAGTCAGCGAGCTGTGCTGGATCCTGATGACCGCCGCGCCGATGGGATTGCTCGAGCGGTGTCACGCTTACAAGGAAAAAAAAGCCAAGGGCATCACCGCCGATGCGGGGCTATTCACCTACCCCGTGCTGATGTCCGCCGACATTCTTGCCTATGACTCGAATCTCGTTCCGGTCGGCGCCGACCAAGTCCAACACATCGAAGTGTGTCGTGATCTCGCGGGCAGTTTTAATCACCAGTTCG
>JBBSJZ010000194.1:0-9831 GCA_038256795.1 Pirellulales bacterium
AAGGCTGGTTCGTGCTCGGTGAAGTGTTCCCGCAATTTGACCAAGCTCGAAGGTTGGATGAGCGGCGAATCACCCGCGACAACGACCGTCAGCCCCTCGTGGCCCTGCAGTGCTGGGACGGCCATTTGCACGGCGTGTCCCGTTCCGAGCTGTTCCGTTTGATGCACAAATTCAAGCCGCGACGATCGCTGGGACAATTCTTTCTTGACCGCCTCAGCCTCGTAGCCGACGACGATGATTTGTCGCTCGATTCCGGCTTTCTCGAGGGCGTCGAGCACAAAGTGGATCATCGCCCGGTCGCAAACTTGGCACAGCACCTTGGGCAGGTCACTCTTCATCCGAGTACCCTTTCCGGCAGCCAAAACGACGGCACAAGCTTCTTTCATGAGGAAAATCCAATCCAGCGGTGGGTGCCGGCTAGAAAACAGAGGGGCCAGCGAATGGAGCGGGTTGTTGATAGCGGATAATGGTCTTTGGCGACAATCGTGCCTTGTTGAGCATAATCGAACAAGCCGGGCGAAATTCATCTAGCTTCGATTCGGTACTTGCAGGCACAATCCCGACGAAGATCCGTTCGCTTCGTCATTCATGTTGCCGTGTCAAAATTACGCCTTGTCGTCACCGAATTTGCTGCCTACGCCTTCGTCCGGGTGTTGATCGCCGTCGTCCAGACCATGCCGACGGACATGGGCGACTCGATTTGCCGCGGGTTGGCCTGGGCGGCGACCCATCCGCTACGCATCCGCCGCCGCATCACCGACGAAAACCTGCAGGGCTGTTTTCCGGACGCTGATCCCGCCGACCGCAAACGGCTGAGCGTGGCGATGTGGCACCACTTATTGCTGATGTCGTTCGAGATCGCTTGGGCTCAACGACGTTTGCATCTATCCAATTGGAGCGAGCACGTCCAATTTAAGAATAATAAAGTGCTGCTGGGCTACCTGCTGGGCGGTCGGCCGACGGTGCTGGTGACCGGTCATTACGGAAATTTCGAGATCGGCGGCTACGTCATCGGACTGATGGGATTCCCGTCGACGTCGATCGCTCGGAAGTTGGACAACCAATACCTGGATACCTGGGTCGGTCGCTTTCGCGCCGCCCATGGCCAATTCATGGTCGATAAAAACGGTTGTGCACCCTTGATTGAAGAGCATCTGCGTCAAGGCGGCACGCTGTCGCTGTTGGCCGATCAACATGCAGGCGACAAAGGATGCTGGGTCAATTTCCTCGGTATTCCTGCATCCTGTCACAAAGCACTCGCGCTCTTCACCATGAGTAGCGGTGCTCCCATGATCACGGGTTACACGCGGCGCATCGACGGCACACCCATGAAATTCGAATCGGGATGTATCGCCGTCGCCGATCCTCAATCGGATCCCGATGGAATTTGTGAGTCCGTCACGCGGCTCACCGAGTGGTACAACGAAAAACTCGCTGACGCGATCCGCCCAGCCGTCCAGCAATACTGGTGGCTGCATCGTCGCTGGCGAACGCCACCGGACCGCGTCGCCAGTCGACTCGCTCGCGTCGCCTTGGCCGCTCGGCGCGCTGCTTAGGATTTTCAACTCGCAACTCGTTCTCTGGCTATCCAGTAGTGTTCGCTTCGCTCAAATCACCGGCTAGTGGCTGAAATCCCTATCGGGATTGGCAAAACGAGATGCGTCGGATAAAGAGGGCGCTGTCAGGGTAACGCTAGAACACCCCATTTTCCTGTCGACAACTTGAGCGGAATCACAACGTGGCCAGTGGACTCCTGATGCTTTTGGACGACATCACGTCCGTCTTGGATGATGTCGCGGTGCTGACCAAAATCGCTGCCAAGAAAACCGCGGGGGTTCTCGGCGATGATCTCGCACTCAATGCCCAACAGGTTACGGGCGTCGATGCGAGTCGCGAGTTACCCGTGGTTTGGGCTGTGGCCAAGGGATCGCTCATAAACAAGGCAATCCTGGTTCCTGCGGCGCTCGGGTTGAGCGTATTCGCGTCGTGGGCGATCACACCGCTATTGATCGCCGGCGGCTTGTACCTGTGCTACGAAGGCTGCGAAAAACTTGCTCACAAATTTTTGCACACTCCCGATGACGATGCCCATGAAGCCGGTTTGCACGTGGCGCTCGCGAATCCCGAAATCGATCTCGTCGCCTTTGAGAAGGACAAAATCCGCGGCGCGATTCGAACCGACTTTGTACTGTCCGCCGAGATCATTGTCATCACACTCGGCACCGTCAAAGGTCAGCCCTTCATGACCGAAGTCGCCGTGCTCGTGTCGATCGCACTGCTGATGACGGTTGGCGTCTACGGACTGGTGGCCGGTATTGTTAAACTCGATGACCTCGGGACTTGGTTGCTCCGCTCCGGCGATCTCAATCCACCGCTCTCCTTCAAGCAGCGCGTGGGACAGATGATTCTTACCACAGCACCGTATTTGATGAAAACGTTATCGATCGTCGGCACGATCGCGATGTTCCTCGTCGGTGGCGGAATTCTCGTCCATGGTGTGCCGCCGATTCACCATGCCATCGAAGCCGTCACTGACATGATCGGCAACCTCGGTTCCATCATCGCAAGCGTCTCGGGTTTGATCCTCGAAGGACTCGTCGGGTTGGTCGGCGGCGCGATCACCTTGGCCATCGTCACTGCGATCAAGAAACTTGTCTCGGCCAAGTCACCGGGCTGATTGCACTTCGACGACCTCTCCGAAGCGTCGTGATCGCAGGTCTCAGAAAGAATCGCCTAGCGACAGATCAAAAAGAACTTCCCGGTTCTTACACGAGCCCCTCACCCTAACCCTCTCCCCACGACGCGTGGGGAGAGGGGACTGCGTTGACGTACTCTCTCCCTCCCGAAAGTGGACCTCGAAAACCGCAATGATGACGCGTGGGGAGAGGGGACTGCGTTGACGTACTCTCACTGATCGAACGGCGACAGCACTCAGTATGTCGAAACGACCCGTTGCGAATGCACGGCATCACAAATCATTCGCAGTGACGACTCGAGATCGCCATCGGCGGTTTTGAATGAATCGGCATCAATGGTCAGCGGAGCGCCGAGTACCACGAGCGGCGCTCCATACTTGGGACATGCGATCGCTTGCTCGAGCGACAAGCCGCCGACGGCCTGGACCGGCACCCTCACGGCGTCGACCACCTCACGCAATTGATCGAGGGGGCTGGGCATCCGCTCGCCGCGTGCCGCGATCCCGCGACGCTCGTCGTAGCCGATGTGATGGATGATGTAGTCACAGCCGAGATCCTCGAGCCACTTGGCCCCATCCACCATATTGGGACACACCATATTGTCGCCCATGACTTTGACACCGTGATCACGTCCCGCTTTGACGACACAGCGAATGGTTTCTTCGTGGGCTCGCGCCATCACGACGACGTGAGTCGCTCCCGCTCCCGCCATCATTTCGGCTTCGAGGTAGCCGCCATCCATCGTCTTCAAGTCCGCGACGATCGGCACGCCAGGGAACTCACGACGCAGCGCACGGACGCCGTGCAAGCCTTCGGCGAGAATCAGCGGCGTACCCGCTTCGAGCCAATCGACGCCCGCACGCATGGCCAAGTGCGCGGTCTCGATCGCTTCCGTGATGTTGGTCAAATCCAAGGATATTTGGACGATGGGTCTCATGCTCATGTCGCTTTCTTACGGGCTGCTTTCTTGCGGGTTTTTTTCTTCACGACTGCCGGTCGCTTGAAGTTCTTCGCGATCTCCGCAGCCACCGAAAATTTCTTGGTCGCCGCTTTCTTGGTGACTTTCTTTTTCGTTGTCGTCGTCGTCGTCTTCTTCACAGACTCCTTTTTCGCCGCCTTCTTGGTCACAGACCTCTTGGCTGCTTTCTTCTCGGCACGCTGTGTCGAAGTCGGTACTAGCGGAGTCGTCTTCTTCGCGATCCGTTTCTTTGGCTTGCGCTCGATTACCGCCGCCGCGTCGTTGCTCAGCGGCGCGAGATCGATGCCAAACAACTCGCTCAGATCATCCGACGCGAGCCCGGATGATTGACCACCACCCGTGGCGATGTCCAGACTCTCGCTCGAAAGCGACGCCGCCACCAAGTCGGCTTGATCGACACCGCGCAGCAGGAATAACAATTCAGGTGAAGTGTCGAGACGATGACCGACGCCATACAACACGGCCGCCAAGTGCTTGCAGAGCCCCGCGTAGTCAGGGCAGGTGCACGACATCTTGATCTCATGCGGCTCCGGGAACACGCCGCGTTTCTTATCCGTCAATCGCTCGATCACTCGATTGCCGAGTTTGCCACTCATCAGATCGATCAAGCTATGGATCGACTCGCTGCAATCCTGGCACACCGATTTCCAGCGAGGCTTTTCCAAACTGGTGATCTTCATGCGAATGTTGTACAACTTCGAACCGCTCACCATTGCCGTGATCTCGCCCGATGTAATTTGCAAGTCGACGATCGATCCGTTACGGGCATAGGTGCGACCTCGCGGTAGTCGATTGGCGAAGTCGCTAAATCGTTCTAAGTGCTGGCACCAGTTCTTGCCCCAGAACGTCGTGGCGATCGCATGGCCGCTGATGTTGACGGGCAATAAGGCTTGCCCTTTCCTTGCCAGTGCCTTGGCCATCGCCTCGGCTTTTCGACGTCGCTGCGCCACCGGCACGTAAGGTGCCCATCGATCGTCGTTGCGCCATGCCATTCTCAGAAATCCTTAAACCGCGGCCTTGTTGATATCCAGCGACACGAATTTGACGAGTTCGTCGTTGGACATTTCCGTCAATTGAATCTCGCTTTCACCGGAGAATAATTCCCGGCTAATTGCCTTCTTGGAGTGAATCATCTCGTCGATTTTTTCCTCGAGCGTACCACGACACACAAATTTATGGACAATCACGTTGCGTTTTTGACCGATGCGAAACGCGCGATCCGTCGCTTGGTCTTCCACCGCAGGATTCCACCAGCGATCGAAATGCACCACGTGGCTCGCTTGGGTCAAATTCAGTCCCGTTCCGCCAGCTTTCACCGACACAACAAAAAAGGGTGGCCCTGACTCCAGCTGGAATTCTTCGACGAGCTTACCACGCCGAGCTGCGGTCGTTTTGCCCGTCAAAACTAATCCCGATCGCCCAAACACGCCCGCAAGAAATGCCGCCAAGGGATCGCACATCGATTGGAATTGTGTGAATACGAGCATCTTCTCCTGTTTCTCGACGAGCGTTTGGCAAATCGATCGCAGCTCGGCATACTTACCCGATGCAGCCGCGTCGAATTCGCTCTGCTTAAGAAACAATGACGGGTGATTGCATATTTGTTTCAATTGCATCAGCGCCGCGAGCACCATCCCCCGTCGCTGGATCCCCGTCGCGATGTCGACGGCCGCCGCTAATTCATCCGTGACGGTGCGGTAAAGCGCAGCCTGTGTCGGTGTCAAACCGCAATCGACTCGCATCTCGGTCTTGTTGGGCAAATCCGGCGCGACTGTCGGATCGGTCTTCATCCGCCGCAGCACATACGGCCGCACCAATTTGCGGACGCTCGTCAGTCGCCGGGACAAAGACTCCGCGTCGTCGGCTTTGACAAACTTCTGAAACTGCTTCGCCGTGCCCAGTAGCCCCGGCGAACAGAAATCGAACAACGACCATAGGTCGCCAAGATGGTTTTCCACCGGCGTGCCCGTGAGTACGATCCGTCCCCCGCAAGGTATTTTCTTGATCGCCTTGGTCTGCGCCGCCCCAGCGTTTTTGATCGCTTGCGCTTCGTCAAGGATCACCAACCGCCAATTCATCTCGGCCAGCCAAGTCTCGCGACGCGCCAGCCCATAGGTTGTCACGACCAAATCGACATCGGCTAGTTCTTGGGCTGGATTTTCGGCGACCCGCTTGAGCAAACTCGCATCATTGACGCTGCGGTGCGCCACGAACATGGTGAGGTCGGGTGCAAACCGCTCCACCTCACGCTGCCAATTGCCCAATAGTGATGTCGGCAAAATCAACAGCGTCGGCCGCTTGTCGTCCTGCTTGAGGTTCGTTTCACTCAACTTCAATTGCAACAGCAACGCGATCACCTGGATCGTTTTTCCCAGCCCCATATCGTCGGCAAGGCAACATCCGAGTCCCAGTCGTGTCGCGAACCACAGCCAACGCACGCCATCCGCTTGGTAGGGCCGCAGTTTTGCGTTCAGGTGCTGTTCGGGGTCGAGATCGATATGTCCCGAGGGATCTTTCAATGTTTGCAACATTTCGGCAAGCCACGGACCGGGTTCCAACCGCGTCCAGCTACTGGCCTCGTCATCGATCTCGACGCCGCCCAGCGACACGCCCGATAGCATCCGCAAGCCTTCGAGAAAACCGACGCCGCGAACGTGTTCCTGCTCAAGCAGCTGCCACTGGTTGAGCGCGGACTGCAATTGCTGCGGGTCGACTTGCACCCATTTTCCCCTCAGCAAGGTCATGCCCTCGCGAGCCGACATCAATTCACGGAGTTCGCTCTCGTTGAGAGGTTCGCCGTCGATCGAGACTCCGACGCTCAGATCGAGTGCATTACCGCCAAGTGTCGACGTGTTCTTCGATCCAATCCGCACAGACACCTGCGGTCGCGGTGGCTTCGAGGCGTTCCACCAATTCGGGACGCGCACGATCACGCCGGATTGTTCCAGCTTCGGTACGCTCGACAGAAACTCGAAAGCGCGGGCGATGCCCCAAGCTTGCGGCGCAAACAAAGCACGTGATTCGAGCAGCTCGGCAATGAGCGGAGTCTCTTTGGCCGCTCGCGATACTGGCGATAGCAACACGTCGAGCTGCTTCAAGTCTCGCGCCGAAATCGATCGCTTGAGTGCCTCGCCCAGTGGAATGTGCTGGATCGAACCGGCCGTCGTTTTGCCTTCGGTGTACGTCGCCAAAAATGCGAAGGGCTTTTCGGGATTTTTTTTGTTTTCGGCCAGGTGAAATGTCACGCGGCCAACGAGATTCCAATCCGGCCGCAGAAGACGCAAGTAGCTCGTTAAGCCACCCTTCGTATCCTTGGTTCGACCTCGCGTGTATTCATCCAAGCCACTCCAGAGAGAACGCAGCATCGCAGCGGTGACATACTCGAGTCCCGGCATCGGCGGTGCGAGCTCGACCAACGTGTCGAGTGCGATTGCGTAGGGCGCTTCCGGACTCAACCAATCATTCGTCACACCCGCACTTTGCCGGCACAGTGATTGAAAGTATCGCTGGGCAACGTCACGCCAATACTGCAGCGAAATCGGCAGCCTCGAACTGCAATCGCTCGACACCAACTCAGTCAGTCCCGCAAACATCGATCGCTCAAACTGAGTCAACAGCGCCGCGGACACTGTCCCCGCTTCTCCATAAGCCGCATCGTCTTGCGATGCCACCCGCAAGCCAACCGCGCCGTGTGGCGAAACCGTTGCTTGGTAATGCAGCGGTGTTTCCATAGACGGACTCAAGGCAGCAGGTTTCCGTCAACATCGAAATCGATGGGGTGAAGCTCACCGCGTGCGGTCAGCCCCGAGGCGGTGCCGTACTCTTCCCACAAGGGTGCCGAAATTTCCATTTCAGAGAGTGACAAAGTATCCGCGATGCGGACGATCTTGGCGGAGTCAGCATTCGCGAGTGGCAATGACGCGAGCATCCGCGTGATCGCTTCGCGGTCGTTTTCAAACGCGATCGGCATCTTAGCACTTTGCGGTGTTAAAGCCGTGAGCGCATTGATACTCGTTACCCGCATGTCCGTTTCGCTCGCCAGCCTCGTGGTCGAGGCATCTGCCATGCCGATGCCGATCGCATTCCCATGCGTTTCAGCGGTCAAGCCACGAACGAAAATGCGGCGAATGAAGGGTGCTGAGCGATCGCCACGTTGCGGTAAACTGTCGTAGCCATGGATACTACGATTGATCACATTCGGATCCATCCCAGCCCCACTGATGTTCTTGCCGATGGCATCGACAATGAGCAAATCGATCTCGTCAAACGGCAGCGTCGGCATCAACCGCTTGGCTTCGACGAGCAGCTCATTTTCCGCAGTCGTCATCCGCTCTCGTTCGATGCCGATAATTCTCGCCGTGTCGTGATGCTGGTTCTCCAGGATGGCGATTCCGCCCATGATCGGCGCGTGATCGATTAAGACGGCCGCCATCGCGCGGATCACACACTCATAGCCGAACTGAGTCGCCGCCAAATGCATTGCCGTCGCACCCGTCCGCTTGCCAAGTCCAATCACGCACATCTTCAACAGCCCACTGCCGAGTGTGCCGAAAAAATCCGTGTGGGGTTTGACGCGATTGACGAGCACGATGCCGTCGGCCGCGAGCGCCTCGCAACTGCAGAAAACGCGGACGCCGGTGGACGTCGCACCGACTTGTTGCACCTCGAGCGAGTCGCGAATCTCGACCCGCATTGATGCTTCGGTAACTCCGTACCCAGCCAGTAACTCACGCTGGCCCGAGGGGGTCGCACCCCGTGGCTGCCCATCGCCGGAATGATGAACGGATCCGCGCCGCAGCCGCGCAGCTCATCGAGCACCGCCGACACGATCGCCGCCAGATTCGTGATACCACGACTGCCCACGCCGACCGCAATCCGCTGGCCCGGTTGCACGATGTCCCTCAGCTTCGAGAACTCCGCCGCCACCGTGGCGGCGATATCCAGCGGTTCGCTCGGCGGAAAGTTTTGGCGAACGCGAATGATTTGTGGCAATTCAGTCATGGATTTACTTTCGCAAGTTCATCGTTGCCGTTTGGCATTTTCCGCGACTTCCTGGGCCGCCTTCGTTTCGGCACCCGGATCAGTCAAGAACCCCAAATCCGACATCCACTCGGTCAAGCGTTCGGGCCAAGTGCCAAATGGAATGCCGCCGCGAGATGACAACGAGCCACCGTGACCGCCGCGGCCATAAATGTGCATCTCCAAATTTGGCACACCGGCCTTGAGCATCGGCGAGAAATACTCATCCGCCCAGATCGCGTGCACCTTGTCACCGGAACCCGCGCACACAATAAAACTAGGCGGAACATTTGGGGGAATGGGCGTTTGTGGTTCCCGCGTGAACGGTGTCGGCCCTGGGTAAACCAACCCGACGAAGTCCGGTCGTGGTGATACCTGTGCTAACGGGTCCGCCGCATCACTATGTCGTTTCGCAAACTCGTCAAAGAACAACGCCGCAGGCGCCGCTAATTCGGCGCCCGCAGAAAAGCCGATGATGCCAATCCGATTTGGATCGAGCTTCCACTCTTGGGCATGAGCACGCACGATGCGGATCGCTTGAAAGGCATCATTCACGGCGTCAGTTGTCGGTTCATAACCGTCGACACGCAAGCGATTTCGCAGCACGATCGTGGAGACGTTTTGCTCATCAAAGAACGGCACCGTGTCATAACCCTCGGGACCGACCCAGAGGATCTTGTGTCCGCCGCCTGGGGCGACAATCACCGCCGTCCCGCATTGCTCGCGGTTGTCAGCCAAATGCACTTCGATCGTCGGGTTATGGATATTGAGCGTGTTGAGGAGCTTGTCGCCACCGCTGCCCGCCGTGTTGTACTTCTCCGCCTCGAACACCCGATCCTGATTGAGCAGCGGCGAGTCCGCCGGATACAACGACATCACCAACCCGCCCGCTAGCGCCGCCTCGGGCACGAACGGACCGTCCGATCTGGCACGAATCGGTGAAGTTCCTTGAGCGAGTGAAGAATCCGACACGCACGCCAAGGCGACGGACATGACAAAAAACGAGGTGGCAAGGTTTCGCACGAACTGGCTCTACGACGGGGGATGTGATGTGGGCAGGTAACTTCCCAGTGATTTACGAACGGTAGTCTAACGATGCGCAACCACCGACAAGCAGTGATCGGCAAAAAAACTGCG
>JBBSJZ010000195.1:0-9704 GCA_038256795.1 Pirellulales bacterium
CGAAATTGGGAGCTCACGCTGCGGCAAACGCTCGTGGATCTCCGCGCGAGTCGTAGCATCGCCGTCGACATGGAATCGGCCACCGTTGCGGCCAATGGATTTCGCTACCGCATCCCCAATGCCACGTTGCTATGCGTTTCCGATAAACCACTGCATGGTCAACCTAAACTACCCGCCGCAGCCAAGACGTTCTACGACGATACCAAGTTGCGCCACCTGACCATCGCCACCACCGCGATCGAGTTCATCCAACGCGAGTTCCCCGACGGCTTGCCCAACAGCGATATTCGAGCTTGGGAAGAGCCACTCTTAGGTGGGCCGGATCAACCCACACCCACGTCGGCTTGATCGCCATCAGTGAGCGGCTTTGGCGCTAGCCACCGGCCCATTATTGCTAGTTGCTAGTTGCTAGTTGCTAGTTGCTGATTACTGATTACTGATTACTGATTCAGTAGCGCCACAGCGGCGAGGCGGAGCGATTCGATGCCTGTCGCGGTGAGCTTGCCGTACCTGGATGTGCCTGCGTCGTCCGCGTCCGTCTTCTCCACATCGGAAGCGAGATTGACGTAGTGTTCTATGAACTGCCGCATTTGAGCGAGCGACCAACCTTGCTTGGCTCGCAGCAAATGCAGGTACTCGATCAATTGCTCCGCATCCCGGAATGCCTTCAATCGCATGGAGTGGTGAATGACGGTTTCGCCTGCGTCGTCCTTGTCGAAGATGAACAAGCCCAGTTGGTCGGCTGCTTTCATCGCGCTGCCGTCCTTGTTAATGGTTTGCCAGGGGACCAATCCAGTCGCACCATCGCCCCAGGCATCCAGCGCCCAGGCTTGGATGTCGCGGTTGGTTTCGTGCACGTGATTCGACGTGCCGTAGACCCAAGCCCGTAACCCATGTTGCTGGATTCGATCCGTGACCAAGCGGCGATACTGCTTGAACGCAGATGACGAAACGATCCAAAGATCATCACGCCCATCGAGTTGCCCACGGCAATACTCGGGTCGCGAAATGTCAATGCGATAGTCAACCCGCGCGCGGGGCTCGGACGGTGCGTCCGCACGACCCCGATCCGTCAATTCGCCATAGTAGTTGAGCGCTCGGTAATCCCAATAACCCGCCGGTTCATCGAGTATCCACGGCGCCTTCGTTAGCTCGCCCAGCGATCCCTTGTTGTTGAAGTACACCTGAAATCCGGTCCGATTCCAACCCTTCGCCTTCGCCAGCGATACAAAGTCCTCGAGAATATTGACGTACGTTTGCGCGTACTCCGGCTTGGCCGCGAACGCTTGGTAGGCGTCGGGGTTGCCATCGAAGTAGCTGCGGCAATGGAGCGGCCAGCTTTCGTGGAACGTCAGATAGAATCCGGGAGCAGCGATCGGTCCGCGGTGTCCGTCTTTGAAGAGCGATCCGTCGATGTAAGGTCCCATCGCTTCGGCGAAGTCGTCCCAGAAACCTGACGTCGCGCCCGGTTGGATATCGTCATATCGTTTGTTGTCCATCCGCCGGCCGGATTTCAGTCGCATGTCGAGAGCACTCTTCCGCGAGCCTGGAGCTGCGGTGTGATGCGAGTAGTGGAGAATGTTCGCGTGCACGCGGTGGTCATAAGCGATTCGCTGCAGTGCTTCGTACTCGCTCACCGTATCCGGCAAGCCATAGCCATTCATCTCGCAAGTGAAGGTCGCGTATCGCGGCAGCGAGAAAGATTGCACTTCGATTTCGATGGGGATCCGACGACCATCGGAGATCACCATCTCGCCGCGGCGGGTTCCCGGCGGTGAATCGAACGGCACATAAATGTCCGCGATGATCACTCGGTCACGATTCGGAAGCAGTTTAATCGTGGGTGGCAGCGGCACCAAGGGATCAGGAATTCGTCGCCCGCTTGCGGAAACGTTGATCGCTTCGAATAAGTCGACTCGCAACGAAGGCGTCTCAAAATTCACGCTGACCGCCGCTTCGGAGTCGCCACGTAACAGCGTTTGGAATCCAACCACCTCGCCCGCCGCCGCGATGAGACGAACACGTTGACCATCAAAGATTGCGTTATGGCTGCGATAGTCATCGGGGAGCGATCCGACCGGCTTGCCGTCGGCATCGTACTTGTCCATGACGGGAATCACGCCGAGCATGGGCAGGGGCGCGGGCGATGCTGGGCGTATCGATATCTCGGGAGTCACGAGAGGGATGTTGTCGACGATCGCACGGGGAATACGGATCGTCACCGGTTCGCTCGATCCACCCGTGCGGCTTCTCGCAACGACCTTCACCTCGCGGTCATCGCCGCGCGTCGTTGAAGGTGGCAAGTCACGAATCGCAATCAACTGGCGCTTGCCGGTAACTGCCATGGGGATGTTGTGTCGACCCAGTTCCACGCCATCGACTGCGACGTCGTAGGCGAAGGTGTCGACCGGCGTAGTCACTGCAATCTGCAAGACGCCATCGCTTCGCGTGACGACTTCGAGCGAGCTGGGTGCTTGCGGTGTCGTGATCTGGCGATCGCCGAGCTCGACGACCATAAACGGCTTCTGGCTCGATTGTTCGCGCGAGAAGATGGTGGGATTACGACCGTAATCCGCATCGTCTTCGTGGATCGCTAGGCCATATGCGGCGCCGATCGTCATCGCGTGGATCATCTCCGCAGGCACGTCCCAATAATAGATGCCATCACGCAGATCCGATCGCACATGATGAGTGAGCGTGTTCCCATTGCCGCCGACGAGTGCCGGGAACAACGCTCCGTCGTAGCCCCAGCCATCAATGCCAGCGATGCCCGCCGTCAACCCCGTTGAACGAGTCTCGTTCCATGCCGTCGCGATCGTCGATAGCGTGACGCCGGAGATGGTGTTTTCTCCTTGCACGCAAACCAGCGTCGCTTTGTTAACCACCCTGTCAACGATCGAGCTCGTGTCAAACGCCATCACCACCACGTGCTGGTTCCCTTTGATCCGCATTCGTCCTTGCTCGCCAGCATTCTCACCCCATTCTCCATCAACCATCACGATTGAATTGTCTTGGGTCACGGGGAGTGTGACGGTCGTATCTTGAGCCTGGCCAATCGGCCCGGCAAGCGAGATCAACATCAACACAGTGCTGGCAAAGTAACAACGTTTCATCGTCGTCCTCGAATCGGGTGGGAAGCCGTGCGGGACTCGTAGTGTATCCGGGAACAACGGACGATTGCTGCAGGCTGGGTTCGCCCGCGGTACACTGGGTCGAGCCATCGCATTTCCATACCAAGCTCACCTCAAGATTGATGTTGATGAAAATAGTTCAAACTCTTTCGCTCTCCTTGTTGGCGATGATGTCCGCGTCGTGTTGGGCGCAAGCCACGGCCACAGCGACGACCCCCGTGCGCCAGCTAGTGCGCTTTGGTCCCTATGCTTACGAGACGAAACCGGACGATGCCGCCTTCTCTCCGTTCAACCCTCGCAAGTCGCCCGAGCCAGGACCGCTCGTGCTCCAGCAAGGCGATCGACTGGCGATCTGTGGTGATTCGATCACTGAGCAAAAGATGTATTCGCGGATCATCGAAACGTACTTGACCGCGTGCGTCCCCGAACTTGGCGTGACCGTGCGCCAGTACGGCTGGAGCGGTGAGACGGCGCAAGGGTTCCTGGGTCGCATGGACCAAGATTGCCTCACCTTCGAGCCGACGATCGCGACGCTCGCTTACGGGATGAACGACGCTCGGTATCGGCCCTTTGATGTCAATAACGGCAAATGGTACGAAGATCACTACACGGCAATCGTTCGCAACTTTAAAGATCATGACGTGCGAGTCGTGGTGGGTTCACCGGGCTGTGCCGGTAAGATCGCCACGTGGGTCAAAGCGGGAAGCGGAACCTTGCAAGAGCACAACCTCAACCTGTGCGCGCTGCGCGACATAGGCATCGGCATCGCCGAGCGAGAAAACGTTCGCTTTGCCGATATTTTTTGGCCAATGTATCAAGCGCAAGTATTCGCACCGGGTCAACACCATGCGACGGCTGACATGCCTTACGATGTCGCTGGGCGGGACGGTATCCATCCCGGTTGGGCCGGGCATGTAATCATGGCTTACGCCTTTCTGCGATCCCTCGGATTGGACGGTGACCTCGGCACGATCGAAGTCAATCTTGGCAAGCAATCGGCAACCGCGACCAAGGGCCACGTGGTCGATTCGGTTAGCGACAATGCGGTGCTTGTCACCAGTTCGCGACTACCGTTCTGCGCTCGCGGTGAACTCGATCGCGATGTTAGTATCCGATCCGGCATGACGCTCGTTCCGTTCGCGGAAGACCTCAATCGATTCATGTTGAAGGTTTCGGACGCGGCGGCCGAGTCGCGTTACCGGGTGACTTGGGGCGATACGACGAACGAGTTCCCAGGCGAGCGGCTTGCCAAGGGGATTTCGCTGGCCGTCGAGTTCCCGGAAAACCCACTGTGCGAAGCGTTCGATCGAGTCGACACCGCGGTCGCAGCCAAACAGGCGTACGAGACCGTGCAGGTGAAGCAGGTCTTTCACGGTGAGGCCGGCAAAAATGACTTTATCACCGCAGCCGCTGACACCGAGGCCATCCGCGCCCCGCTTGCCGATGCCGTCGCCAAGTCGCTGCAGCCGGTCAAACACACGATTCGCATCGAAGTGTCTCAATAGTGGCACCGGTCCTAGAGAAGCGTTTGTGCCCACTCGGCATCGGTGCGGAACAGCGGCGGGCGAGGTGTGCCGCGATAGATGTAATCCGTGTAACCGGCGGCGTCATATTGCTCATGCAGCAGTGATTGTAAATCGAGCGATGCGTCGGCGTGCTCCGGCTTGAGCGGAATCGGGATCACGGGCAACGGATCTCGCAATCCGATCGGCCACATCTCCGCCTCGGGACGTCGCTGGCCGCGGCTGACAATGACACAGTATTGGCAATCACTCAGCCCATCGGCGGGCATCCGCGCGTGACCGCGAAGCAGGTCGATCTCGACGAGATTGACGTTGCCCGCCAACAGTAGTCGGCGTTTGTTGATGTATTGATCGCGATCGGGGCCCGGACGCTTGTTGGTCGGACTGAGCAACTCGATCACCGTAATCAACTCGCGATACTCAGTGTCGCGAATCTCAATGAATGACTCGGTGAGGCGATCGGTGCTAGGCAGGATCCGGCCGATCACGGGTGCGAGTGTGGCTTGGCCCGCAGTCGCCACGCGGGACGTCGCCGGCTGGCCGGCATCAAGTACCGCGACATCCGGTCGTCCGAGCAGCAGACGCTGGTCGGCCGACAGCTCGTGGATGTAGACATTTTCATCAATTTTAGTGACGTAGTTCGGGCGTATCGATCGCGCAATCGCGTCACCCATCCGCGGCACGAACCGCTGATGAAAATCGTGCCATACATCGGGCTGTTCGAGATACGGGTTCATCCCGGGGAATGGAGACGGCATTGCAAACCCTCAGCAGTGATTATTTGGAGATCGATGTGGACGATTATAGAGAGCAGCGATCGAATCAGGAAATCGCCCGTTCGTACCCCCCACTGGCGTATCTTTGCAGCGTCCATTTACAATTCGGGGGTGGATCGCCTAAACTCCCGGGCTTCATCCAGCGAAACCACGGTATTTTGAGTTATTTTCGGTCGTGTTTGAGTCACTTTCAGACGGTTTGCAGTCGGCGTTCAAGAGCTTGCGTGGCAAGGGCAAGCTCACTGAGAGCAATATGCGCGACGGGCTCGACATTGTCCAAAAGGCGATGCTCGAAGCTGACGTGAGTTATCCGGTGGTCCAGGATTTCATGGGCCACGTGACCGAGCGGGCGCTCGGCAAGCGGGTCCTGCTGAGCTTGCGACCGCACGAAGAGTTGATCCAAATCGTCAATGACGAGCTGGTTTCTTTGCTCGGGCCGGTTGATTCGGCACTGCATCTCAAGAAAGACGGGCTGACGATCATCATGCTCTGCGGGTTGCAGGGCAGCGGAAAAACGACGACCTGCGGCAAGCTCTCGCAGTTGCTCAAGGAGCAGAACGTCAAGGCGATGCTCGTCGCGGCTGACTTGCAGCGTCCGGCGGCGATCGAGCAATTGCACGTCATCGGTCGCCAATTGGACGTGCCGGTGTACAGCGAACCGGGTGAAAAAGACCCGGTGAAGGTTTGCCAAACGGGTGTCGAAAAGGCCAAGGCCGCGGGCGCTCGCGTCGTGATCTTGGATACGGCCGGACGGTTGGCGATCGACAAGGAGTTGATGGCCGAGTTGCAGCGGATCGACAAGAAGGTGGCGCCCGACCAAGTCTACCTCGTCGTCGACGGGATGACCGGCCAAGACGCCGTGAACAGTGCCGGAGCGTTCAACGAGGCGCTCGAGCTCGATGGCGTGATCATGACCAAGCTCGACGGCGACGCCCGGGGTGGGGCGCTACTGTCGGTCAAGCACGTCACCGGGGTGCCGATCAAGTTCATCGGCACGGGCGAGCATTTCGATGCCTTGGAGCCGTTCCGGCCTGAAGGCATGGCCAGTCGCATCTTACAGATGGGTGATATCGTTGCTGCGGCCCGCGAGGCGCACCGTATCGTCGATGACAAGGAGCGTGACGAGCTCGAAAAGAAGATGTCTAGCGGCGATTTTACGCTGGACGACTTCAAGAACATGATGGAGAAAGTCTCCAAGCCAGGGTTGATGGGCAAGATGCTCGGTTTGATGCCAGGCATGGGCCAGTTCAAAGACATGCTCGACAGCGACGAAGCGGCCGGCGGCATCCGCCAAACCATCGGCGCGATCAACAGCATGACGATGGCCGAACGCCGCAATCCCAAGATCATTGACGCGCCGCGTCGAACGCGGATCGCCAAGGGTGCCGGGATCCAGTCGAGTTTGATTTCGCAACTGATCAAACAGTTCGATGTGATGAAGCCGATGATGCAAGCGATGTCCGGTGGCGGCGTCGGCGATCGCATGAAGATGATGAAACAATTGCAGGCCAGTGGGGCGCTCGCCGATCCCTCGATGGGCGGCATGAAGATGAAAAAAGGAACGGGCAAGCGTCTCAGTAACTCGGAACGCGAAAAGCTCAAGAAAGAACGAGACAAGTTAGCCCGCCGCGCAAAACGCAAAAGCTAACCCAACCATCTTTTTAACCTCTCCCCGTCGCTTCGAAGCGGCAGAGAGCTAGAGAGACGGGCCTGTGTTTCTGATGAACCCACAGGCAAAAACCGAAATCAATGCGCCTCCGTGGCTTTGTCACGGGAATCACCGCAGAGAAACCGCAAGCGAAACGTTCGTTTGCACACCATGTAGGCGGGATCGATCGAGATCCGCGAGGAGTTTGTTAGTAACGATGGCAGTAAGAATTCGCATGAAGAAGATGGGCCGTGCCCACCGACCGTTTTTCCGCGTGTGTGCAATGAACCAACGCAGTCCACGCGACGGTCGCGTGATCGAAGAACTCGGTCACTACGACCCCATGTGTCCTGAGACGGACGCGCGCACCGTGCTCAAGGCGGATCGTATCGACTACTGGTTGAGTGTCGGTGCCCAGCCCAGTGAGAAGGTCGCGGTACTGATCAAAAAGTACGGCACCAATGGTACTCACTTGGATGCTCAAAAGACGGCGCTCGAGCGATTGAGCACTCGCAAGCATTACACACCGGCGCCCCCGGCACCACGTGCTGCTAAACCAGCACCGGCTCCGGCAGCACCCGTGGCCGAGGCGGCTGCTCCGGCAGCCGACGAAGCAGCCGCTGAATAACAAGCCGTTGTGATGCGTTTTGACCTCGTGACGCTGTTTCCCGCGATCTTCGATGGCTACCTGACTCAGGGATTGCTTGAGAAAGCGATTCGCAACGAGATCGTCGGTATCCACCGCCACGATTTACGGGATTGGTCGCGAGACAACGTGCATCGCCAGGTGGATGATAAGCCGTTCGGAGGTGGCCCCGGGATGTTGATCCAGGTCGAAACCGCGGTGAATTGTGTCGAAGCGGTTGAAGCGATGGACGCCCAGCCGAGTCGCAGGATTCTGTTGACGCCCCAGGGCAAACGGCTCGATCAACGGCTTGCCGAAGATCTGGCGACTTCCGAGCGACTGCTGATTTTATGCGGTCGATACGAAGGGTTTGACCAACGGGTCGCGGATATCCTCGAACCCGAAGAATTGAGTGTCGGTGACTTTGTCCTCAACGGAGGCGAAGTGGCCGCGATGATTATCATTGACTCCGTCGTTCGGCTTTTGCCTGGCGTTCTGGGCGATGAACAAAGTAGTATCGATGACTCGTTCAGCCGCGGAAACCGGATGCTCGAGTTCCCCCAATACACCCGCCCGAGAGAATTTCGAGGGCACCAGGTTCCGGATGTTTTGCTCAGCGGCGACCACGGCGCGATCGCGAAGTGGCGTGCCGAGCAAAGCCAACTCAGAACCCGACAACGTCGCAGCGACTTGCTCTAAACAGAATCCGTTTTCCTTGTCCCCTCTCCCTGTTCTTCATGGGGCGAGGGTTAGGGTGAGGGGCCTGTTTTGAGAAGCCTGCGACAAACGAACTAAACCAACAAACCATCCCAGAGAGGAATACGGCAATGAGCCAACAAATCATGGACTTGGTCGAAAAGACCTCGCTCAAGGCAGACGTACCCAAATTCGAAGTCGGCGACACCGTCGACGTCCACACCAAGATTCTCGAAGGCACCAAGGAACGCATCCAAGTGTTCTCGGGCGTTGTCATTGCCCGCAGCGGTGCGGGATCGAAAGAAATGTTTACCGTTCGTCGCATCGTCGCCGGCGAAGGTGTGGAACGAAAGTTCCCCATCCACAGCCCCCGAATCGACAAGGTCGACGTCAAGCGAAGCGGCGTGGTTCGACGTGCCAAGCTGTACTTCCTCCGCGATCGTGTCGGCAAGGCCGTCCGCCTCAAAGAGCGTCGCCGCGCCACGACTTAATGCGTTGTCCTCGGAGTCCCTCATCCCCATCGTTTCGCTGGGGATGAGGGCGAGGGTGATGTAGCCCTACTTACCGTCATTCGGCTCTTCCTCGCGAGGCGCGTCGAATGTCCGCGATCTTCAACACGCTCCGAGACTGGCGAGCCCGCTACGTCGCGTGGCGTTTTGGTGCGATCGATCTCGAAGCCAAAGTCGGCAAGCGTGGCGAGCAAGCCGCTGCCAGACTCTTGCGGATCAAGGGCCTCGTTGTCGTCGCCGAGAGCGAGTCCGACAAAGGCGGAGAGATCGACCTGATTGCCATCGACAAACGCCAACGGTTGATGATCTTCGTCGAAGTCAAAACGCTCGCTACCAGAAAGCCAGGCCATCCGGCGGAACGCGTTGACGAGAACAAGCAAGCGAGAATCACGCGCGCGGCACTGCGTTATCTGAAACGCAAAAAGCTGCTCGGTTGTAAGTGCCGCTTCGACGTCATCGCGGTTTGGTGGCCCGATGAAACCGCCGAACCCGCCCGCATCCAGCACTACGAAAATGCCTTCGAAGCCAGCGGCGACGGCCAATTCTATTCGTAAGCATGTCGCGAGAAAAGAACGTCCATCGCCGACGTCAGGAACAGCTCAACGATAACTTCCGCTCGGTCCCCTCTCCCCCACGTTTTCAGTGGAGAGTGGGTTAGGATGGACCGCTAAAAGGTTGTTCTTGACATGGTTTTGCGGGTCGCAATTTTCTTCCGCTTTTTCACCGCGTAGCGGTTCAAGCCATTAGCCGGTGGTAAGTGCAGCGCCACCACCGGATGAAAAGCAAATGGACTTGC
>JBBSJZ010000196.1:0-9691 GCA_038256795.1 Pirellulales bacterium
GCGACAGCCACCACTCGGACTCGCGCGTCTGGATCACTCATCAATCGAACTAGCCCCAGAACTGATGCGCTGGCCGCTTCCCCTAACTCCGCCAAGACAGCAGCCGCAGCGAGCCGAACCTCCGCATCCGAATCCGCCAGCGACGCAGTGATCTCCGTCAGACTCGCAGCACCCTTGTCCAACAATCCCAAACCGCGGACCGATCGCTCGCGTACCCGAGGATCCCCATCGACAAGCCCCGTTTTTAGCATCGCGAGTACACCCGCTTTGTCCGGACTGGATTTCGCAAAAGTCATCAACGCGGCGGCTCGAACTCCGGGGTCCATGTCATCGGCCAGCGATGCGATTTTTGCAATTGTCTCCGCATCGATTCCCTGGGTGTAGTTCCCAAGCGCCATCAACGCGGCCTGACGTAGTGTCGGTGAAGGATCACCGAGGCAATGGGCGAGTGGCGCGACCGCGTCGGACGGTGGAGGTTGAATTTGACCGAGAGCCTGGGCCGCGCCCCGTCGAGCCGCCAGGGAATCGCTCGCGAGTGCTTCGATCAACGGCGCCGTGGCGCGAGGTCCGATACTCGCCAACGCCGTCGCCAGTCCATCGACGTGCTGGCCATCCTCCGCTGCCGCTTCCAATAGCAGCGGCACGACGGACGGCCCCATCCGACCGAGTGCCCGCACGATCATGTCTCGATCGGGAGTCGACTTGAGCGCCTCAATCAAATTCGGTACCGCTGACGCCGCCAAGCTTCCCAAATGGGAGAGTGCAAACGCAGCGGAATCACGAGTCGCCGTCGCCTCGTCGTTGAGTAAGTTCGCCAATATGGGTACGGCAATGGAGGCGTCTGCACCGAGCCGCCGCAACGCGAGAATGCCACCGCCGCGAACATTTGACTCGCGATCGATGATGGACGCGACAATTAACTTTGCCAACTCGTCACGAGCCAGATCCGTCGAAGTGAGCGCCACGATCGACCATTGCCTGATGGACGCATCCTCATCCGTCGTCATCGGAACCAAACGGTCTCGAGCAACATCCGAAATCGATTCGAGCGTGGAAAGCCCTTGGCAAGCCCAAGCTCGAACGCGCGTGTCCTCATGCTCGAGGGCCGTCGTCAACGCGTCGGCCGCCGGATCGCCGAGTCGCGCCAATGACTTTACCGCTTGTTCACGCACTTCAATTGAATCGTCCCGCATCGCGGGCGCGATGGCTGGAATCACATCGTCGGCATTGTCCGACATCCATCCCATGGCATCGATCGCCGCGGCACGGCGGAGGACGGATTCGGACGTGGACGCGTCGATGAGCGGGGCAATCGATGCTGAACCGATCTTGGACAGTGCCCAGGCCGAGCGATATCGCTTTTGCAAATCATTGTCGCCGAGCATCTCGACGAGCGTCCCAATCGCGGGCTCGGCTGCGGCACCCATCCTCGCGATCGCCATCGTCGACTGCATCCAAACCTGCTCGTCACGATCTTGAACCGCAGCACTGAGCGATGCGAGCGCTGGCGCCGCCTCGGCACCGAGTGCGGCGAGTCCATACGCCGCATCGCGTCGCTTCGCCAATTCGGGACTGGCAAGGTCAGTGATGAATCGATCGATCGTTGACGTCGGCTTGGGTGCCGCATCGTCCGCCAGCGCATTGAACGAAAAGATCGCAACTAGGAACGCCGCCGGCAACCATTTGAAAATCACGGTTACGCTCGCAATCCGGAAAGCCGACCGGTGCTGTCACCGATGAAGTCGACCGGAGTGCCGAAACGATCGAGCATCGACATGAACAAGTTGCACATCGGAGTTTCGGCCGAGACACGGATGTGTCGGCCCTGGTCGACCGTTCCGCCACCACCGCCGGCAAGTACGATCGGCAAATTCTCGTTGTTGTGGCGATCGCCGTCGCTCAGCCCACTGCCATAGCAAATCATCGAGTTGTCCAACAACGAGCCCTCGCCATCGGGCGTACTCTTGAGCCGTTGCAGGAAGTACGACAACTGGGTCACGTGGAAACGATTGATCTCGCGAATCTTTGCATGCTTGGCTGCATTGCCGCCGTGATGCGATAAATCGTGGTGCCCGTCGGCAACATTGATGTGCCGGTAACTGCGATTGCTGCCCGCGTCGGCGAGCATGAATGTGGCAATCCGAGTTCGATCGGTTTGGAACGCGAGCACCATCATGTCGCACATCAATCGAATGTGCTCGGCGTAGTCATCCGGCGTCCCTTTGGGAATCGGGTAGTTCACGTCAACGGAGACCTTGGGCTCGTCATCCGTGCGCTCGATGCGTCGTTCAACATCGCGAACGCCGCCGAGGTACTCATCAAGCTTCTGCCGATCACCCTTGCCAAGTTGCGACTGCAATCGCCGCGCATCGTCCGAGATATAATCGAGCACACTCTTTCGCAACGCTTCACGACGCAAAGCGTTCTTGTCTCGCACTGCGCCGTCTGGCCTATCACCGAACAATCGCTCGAACACGAACAACGGATTCGTTTCTTTGCCGAGCGGTGTCGATTCCGATGACCACGACATGTTGGACGAGTAAGCGCAACTGTAGCCGCTATCACAACCGCCCGCGCTGCGGCCCGGTTCACAGCCGAGTTCGAGTGAGGCAAACCGAGTCGCGTGACCCGCGTGTTGAGCAGCGACCTGGTCGACGGAGACGCCGGAGCGGATGTCCGAGCCCTCCGTTTTTCGAGGCTGGGCACCGGTGAGGAACACCGATGCACTGCGAGCATGGTCACCGGGTCCGTCACCGTTGCCGCGACCCTTGTCGTGGGTCAATCCGCTGATCACCGTGACATCGTCTTGAACCGGGGCGAGTGGCGACAAAATGTGTGGAAGGTCATAGCCATAGCCTTCGGTCTGGGGCGTCCAATCGGGCAAGTGTACGCCGTTGGGAACGAACATGAATGCCATTCGCTGAGGACTCGCGGATGCCGCCGATAGGGTTGCCGCAGTAGCACGGGGCGCGAGCGACTCCATCCAAGGAAGCGCGAGTGACACCCCGAGTCCGCGAAGAATCGTGCGCCGTGTATGCCGACTGGTTTGAATACTCATGGATCCCTCTTCAATTCTCGCATCGTAAACGGATCACTCGTCACAATGGCTGCGACAAGCGAACTAAATCGATAATCATTCCCGGCTAACTTGGTGACCGCGTCATTGATCGTACACCGGTCGTGGGACACCAAACCCCGGCCAAGAGCATAAGTCAGCATTTTCTTGGCCATGCATTCGCTGAATTGGCGTTTCTTCTCTTCACCGAGAATGACCATCAGCTCGGCGGCCCCATCGAACTTGCGTCCGCCCGGAAGCTCACCAGAGGCGTCAATCTCGTATCGGCCGTCACGTTCTCGCAGCGCGCCGATCGCATCGAAACGCTCCAAACCGAAACCGAGAGCATCCATCGTCGTGTGGCAAACCGCACATGACGGGTTGGACCGATGCTGCTCCATTTGCTCTCGCAACGAACCGAGCGTTTCGGCACCTTCCTCGAGCTCCGGCACGTTCGGCGGCGGAGGTGGCGGCGGCTCGGCCAGCATATTGTCCAAGATCCACTTACCCCGTTTTACGGGTGACGTCCGCGTCGGATTTGACGTCAACATCAAGATACTCGCATGCGTGAGCACTCCGCGTCGACCCGCAGCAAGCGACACGCGTCGAAACTCATCACCGGCAACGTCGTCCATCCCGTAGTGCCGAGCCAGACGTTCGTTAACGTAAGTAAAGTCCGCCGTCAAAAACTCGAGGATGCTGCGGTCTTCGCGGATCATCGTCTCGAAAAACACCTCGGTCTCGCGGCGCATCGCGAACCGCAATTCGTCGTCAAATTCTGGAAACTTTTGCGGATCCGGCTGCAACGTCGACACATCTCGCAACTGCAACCACTGACCCGCGAAGTTATCAACCAGCCCGCGTCCGCGCGGGTCCGCCAACATCCGCATCGCCTCGGCAATCCGAACTTCCGGATTTTGGAGAGATCCCTGGGACGCAAGTTCGAACAATCGTGCGTCCGGCATACTGCTCCACAAAAAATAGGAGAGTCGTGATGCGAGCTCATAATCGTCGAGCTCACGAATGCCATCGCCATCGTCGACGGTGGGATCCTGCTCGACGCGAAACAAAAAGTTGGGATTCGACAGCACAGCGGCAATCACTGTTTGGTAAATTTCCGCCTCGTCAGCGTCCTGGCCCCAAGCCGAGAACATGATCGCAAACAGTCGATCCTCCTCGGCGCTCGTTATTGGTCGTCGGTACGCTCGACCAGCGAACTCGCGAACGTTCTGGCGGGCGACTTCGACCCGTTCGTCATCCGATTTCGCCGAGTGCGGAAAGACTCGTTGGCGAGTAGCTTCGTCCGCATACACTCGCTCGCCTATCGTGATCGCGGCACTCAGATACTTTTCCATCAACACTGGCGGAATCGATAGCACGTCACCCATGTTGTCGAACCCGTTACCGACATCGTCCGAGGGAAAGTCATCAGCAAGCTTCAAATCGAGCCCCACTAAGTCTCGGATCGTGTTGTTGTACTCCGCCTTGTTCAATCTCCGAATCGTGACGCGGCCAGGATGCTTGTCCGACGAACAATCGAACGCAGCCAATTCAGCCTCAATGGCCGATGTCACCGCCAACACTTCCTCAGTGGTCGGTTGAGATTCCTCGACTGGTGGCATTTGGTGCTCGTTGACGAGCCGTACTATTTTCTCCCAAAGTTCGTACTCTGTCTGCACATTCGCTGATGTCGTGAACCGATCCAACACCACTTGGCCTTCCGCTGAATCGGTACCGTGACAACTGACACAGTAATCCTCCAGGAACGGAACAATACTCGACGCGAATGCCGATTCCGGCAACGCGTCGACCGCGACCACCGGGTGCTGGTGAAATAGAATCGCCACAGCGGAGAACAACGGGATGAAAGTCGACTTAATCATGAGAACAGTGTATCCGCACTGGCCAGTCCAATTCAAACCGAATTGTCGCTTTGTCGGGGGGCAAGCACTACTCGCCGTCGGGATTCGCCGCGTGAACCCTGCGACGCTGCGCTTGTGCCACGATTTCCGCCTTCCGGGCCTCGGAAGCATGCATCCAGCCACCAATCTCGCCTCGGGTCCGAAAACACCCGACGCAGGCCCCATCTCGGTCGAGTTCGCAAATCCCGATGCATGGTGAAGCAATACTCTGTGGAGCCGGTCGTCTGGGCATGAACTTCAAGGGCAGGCGGACTGAGGCAAAAACTTCTTTGTTTCGGTGTCAGAGTGTATCCAACGAGCAAGTGCCTGCCAGCGAAATCACCGGACGATAACCGGGGTGCCGCTAGGGGTGGATGTCATCATCGAGGACGGAACGCGGTCCGTTGGCGAGATTCTCGAGCAAGTATCGCATCACCAGCATTCGCACATGCACTTCCGACCCAGGCCCCTCGCGCAGGCCGTGATCGCGATTGGGATAGACCATGTAGTCGAATGGCTTCCCGAGTTCGATCAGCCGATCCACCAGCCCTTCAATGATTTGCAGATGCGTGTTGGTTTCTCCAGATCCGCTAACGATCAACAACTTACCCCGCAGTCCGTCAGCGAAATTGATCGGCGCAGATTTCTCGTATCCCTCCGGGTTCACCTCACGTGTTCGCATGTAGATCTCTTGGAACCAAGCATTGTAAAGATGCGGCTGAGGTTTCGGAACGACCGCGATGCCGACGTGGTATTGATCGGGTCGGCGAAACAGCGCGTTGAGCGTATTCGATCCGCCGCCGCTCCAGCCCCAAATTCCGACTCGTGACAAATCCACATACGACCGGGTCCGTCCCAATTCCCGCAGTGCTGCTGCCTGATCCTCGGTGGAGAGCGGACCAAGGCTGCCGAAGATCGATCGTCGCCAAGCGGCTCCCTTGGGCGCTGGCGTGCCGCGGTTATCGATCGACACGACGAGGTAACCCATGTCGGCGACCACACGATGAAAATCGATTTGAGCCGCACCCCAACTATCCAGCACCGTTTGTGCGTAGGGCTCGCCGTAGACATAGATGAACACCGGATACTTCTTGGTTTGATCGAAGTCCTTGGGCTTAATCATCCACGCATCGCAAGTGACACCCTCGCCGATCTCGAGCTGTAGAAACTCAGTCGGGTGAGACAGCACGTCCGCCAGGCGAGAGTGAACCGCTTCATTGTCCTCCAGCACTTTGACAACACGGTGTCCGGCAATTTCGACCAGTTCAGTGACCGGCGGCGAATCAAGGGTCGAATGGGTATGAAAGGCCCATCGGGCATTGGGTGAGAACTTGTAATCGTGAGTGCCGGGCTGGTCCTTCGGCGTGACCAGCTCCAGTGTTCCCGATCCATCCAGCGGCACGCGATACAAATACTTCTGCGTCCCGTTTTCGGGCGACGCATAAAAGTAATACCAACCCCCTTTTTCATCGACCACGGCCCGATCGATGATGTCGTATTCGCCTGGCGTAAGTAACGAAAGTTCCTTGCCTTCGCGCGAGTAGAGAAATGCGTGTCGCCAGCCATCTTTCTCGCTGACCACGACAAACGCTTCTCCGTTGCGGACCCAGGTCAGTCCGGAGTTCTTGCCCTGCGCCGAAACGGCCCAGGCGGCATTCGTCTCGCTGTAGATCTTCTTCACTGGCCCATCGATACTCGCCAGCAAGAATTCTCGCGTGTCACGAAAGCGGCTCATCGTTTCGACAAGCACCTGCGTCGAATTGTTGGCCCAGTCGACCTGTCCCAGATAGAAGCCCTCCGGCGGCATCTCGATCGGAAGCCATTTCGTTTGTTTCGTCGCGACATCCACAATCGCGACACGGAGTGAATCGATCTTCTCTCCGACTCTCGCAAATCGGTCGTTCCTGACCCCAGGGTAAGACGGATCCGTCGGCACCAAAACCGCCCGAAGCCGGATGTCCGTGGAATCCGACTCGACAAAAAACACCTGCGTACTGTCAGGACTCCAGCCCAAGCTGGGGAACGAAACGGCTCGCTCGGGTAACGTCTTTGTCACCGCAGTGGTCTCGCCGTTCGCGAGATCACGCAGGAAGATGTCCCGGTCTTTGACTTCCAGGGTCCACTTCCCGTCAGGCGACACCGACGATTGACGAGCGTTCGGAAACTCTTGCGGTGTCGCTTCGCCGCGAGGCTCTCCTGTCGCGGCTTCATAAACCACCTGGCTGAGTGCGTCGGTTTTCGGATCGCGCTGTCGAACCCAATATCCCGAACTGTCGAGGAGCCATTCCGCCGATACATCCGCAGCCCGAAACTCGCGGCGTTCAAAAATCGCTCGAATCCGAGGTTCGGCTTCTGCAAGGATGCGTTGCTTTTCGTCGGCCACAGAATCGACCGCTAACACGTTGGCGATCGGACTCAGCGCGAGCGTTAATAGAATTGCGACTGGGTGGTTCATGGTGATGTTTCCTATCGAGGATCGTCGGCGAGTTCATGAATCGTATTGTGAATGACTCCGACGACCGGAGTTCCGTCGGCGGCGCGGAGTTCATAATTGATCTCCATGCACCAAGTCGGACGCAGGCCATCGACGTCGAGAGTCAGAGTCTTACCATCGGCGGACAGATTCGCGATGCTGACTTCGAGCGGCTGCTCATCGTAATGCTTCGAACCGTAGTTGGCGGTTCGCTTGAGCGACCACGTTTTGATCTGCACCCTCTTCGGGTCGAGCGACGTCGGATCGAGCGGTGCGGTAAAGGTGAGCTGCAAGCCCGATTTCACCGCGTTGAGTTCTACGGGCAAGCGGATCGGTTGGTCGGTAACGCGAAGCCGATACAGTCCGCCGGGGTGCGTCGCGCTGCCGGCCCACGCGAACATGCCACACAAATAAAGTTGGCCATCGGTGGGGCGAAAGCGGCCGCGCATCACACCGGTCGGTAATGGAGGCAACGGCAACTGGATCATCCCACCCTGCATCACACCGTTCACACGTTCGTGAGGCACGACAAAGACTTTGCCGTAGCCATAGGACAGATTCAATAGCGATCCGCTGAGTGGTCCCCAGCGATCGCTCGTCACCCACAGCAACTCGGCTGGCGATCGATCGAATTCGTTGGTCATCCAGCACAGCGGCGGCTCCATCGCCGAGTCTGAGGAATCAGTCACGTCGGTGTAGCCGAACATATTGCCGTAAAACTTCGGCTTGCCCGACGGGTCGAGTGTGACCCAATTGATCCGGTTCTTCGGATTCCAAAAGCCCTCCTGATCCGTGACGACGAACGATCCGTCAGGGTTCAAACACACGCCATTGGCCGCTCGAAAACCGGTGGCGATGATGTCGGTTTGCGAACCGTCGCGACTGACCCTCAACAGCGTGCCGTGATGCGGCACGACGGCCTCCAACGCATGTCGGCCCGATTTCGCGTAGTAAAAGTTGCCCTCCGCGTCAGTCTGCAAGCCCATCGCGAATTCATGAAAATGCTCCGTCACTTGATGATCGTTATTGAGGCACTCGTAGAAGTCGGTCTCGCCATCGCCATTCAAGTCATGCAGCACGACGAGTTGATCGCGACAGATCAAATGAATCTTGTCGTCAACAATCTTCAAACCGAGCGGTTGGAACAGACCGGTCGCGATTCGCTGCCAGCGCAACGCACCTGGCACCGTCGTGTCGGGTGGTCCCGCCGAGTCCGCGACGATCCACACGTCGCCGTCCCATGAACAGACAGCGATGCGGCCGTCGGGAAAGAAATCGAGCCCGGTGAATCGCGTCTGCGCTAGCCACGGATTCGATTCGGGAGCCGTCAGCACATCGATCGCGAACGGACCGTCGTCGGGCCCAATCGCCGCGCGAGTTTCTAGCTGCTGTGGCCACCGCGGCGGCCCGCCTTGGATCAGCGATGTCAAATCCGAGTCCGCATCTTCCACGATCAACTTGCTGGCATCGTTCGCGTCGGTCGCCGTCCAGACGGTGAACTTCAGCGGTTCCGTACCGGCGGGAATCTTCAACCGCAACCGACCATCCTCAGCCGCCCAAATCGCGGGCGTGTTGTGCGGTGCGAAGCCAGCGTCGAGAGAGGACACACTTTCTGACGCCACACACCGAATCTTGGCAAGATCAACGACGGCGTTCGCAGCACCCGGATGTTCAGCGACCTGCAGCACGAGCTCACGATCACGGGGCCCGATGTTGAACGTGCGGAGGAACGCTGGCGCCGCGGACGGCTCGTCATCGATCATCACGCGCGGCGATTCAAGCACATCGGTGTTGCCGATCGAATACGACAGCACGACTTGCTGGCCATGGTGATACAGCCCCCGAAACTTTCCCCACTCACGTGGCAACGGCCCATAGCGCAACCCGTCGCGGCCCTCGACACGCTGGTCGTCAACGAATGAGTGACTCGTCGGATTCGCCCAGCCTGGGCCACTTGAGTTGGCATACGCGATCGATCCTGCGATTCGCGGATGAATTTGATGCTCGCCGTTAAATTGTATGCCTCGCCAGTCGATAAAATTCGGACCTTGGCCGCTCGCACTCCAGGCGGCTGCGACTCGCAACGTGTCGGTGTCAAATACCATCCAGTGCTTTCCTCGCGACACGCCACCGGCACCCGGATCGAGCCGCACCGCAATCCCTTTGTACGCAAAGTTGTGCGAGCCTCCCGGAACCTCGTAGGTGTGAGTCAGACTCGGGCCATAGTCCATCGCCGACCACGATTCGATTTTGCTCGGCTCC
>JBBSJZ010000197.1:0-9682 GCA_038256795.1 Pirellulales bacterium
GCCTTCCCCGTGCCCGAAACGACCGCGAAACGCACCGACGTGCAACCCATGAGTTACGTCGACGTCGGTCGCGAAATCCCGAACTACACGCCTTCGGATAAGTGGGGCGTCCAGGGCGAGCCCATGAACATCATGCAAGAACCGCTCGACCCGGCCGAGTCCATGAAGCACATCGTGACGCCGAAGAATTTTCACGTCGAGTTGTTCGTTGCCGAGCCAGAACTTCAGGGCAAGCCCATCTGCATGGCGTGGGACGAACGAGGTCGATTGTGGGTCGCCGAGACGTACGATTATCCCAACGAGCTCCAGGCGCCGAACCAAGGTCGTGACCGCATTCGAATTTGTGAGGACACCGACGGGGACTGGCGCGCGGACAAGTTCACCGTCTTCGCTGAAGCACTCAGCATCCCCACAAGCATCACCTTTCACAACGGTGGCGTGATCGTTCAAAACGCGACCGAGACCCTGTATCTCAAGGACACCGATGGCGACGATGTGGCGGATCAGCGGCGACAATTGCTGCGTGGTTGGTCGCTCGGCGATACGCACGGCGGCGTCAGCAATTTTCAATACGGACTCGACAATTGGATTTGGGCCATGCAGGGCTACAATATGTCCGAGCCGGAAAGCGCCAGCGGATCGGGTGGCGATTCACAGCGATTCCGCATGGGATTCTTTCGAATGAGGCCCGACGGTAGTGAAGTGGAGTTCATCCGCTCGACCAACAACAACACCTGGGGACTCGGATTGAGTGAAGAGGGGCTCGTGTTCGGCTCGACAGCCAACGGTTGCCCGAGCGTGTTCATGCCGATCGCGAACCGATACTACGAGTCAGTCCGCGGCTGGACACCGTCCCTCACGTTGTCATCGATCGCGGATTCGAACGCGTTTCAGCCGATCACCGACAAGGTCCGGCAAGTCGATCACCACGGTGGCTACACCGCCGGTGCCGGTCACGCGCTGTACACGGCGCGAGAATACCCACGCGAGTACTGGAACCGGGTCGCGTTCGTCAACGGACCCACCGGCCACTTAACGGGGTCTTTCGTGCTCAACCAGGAGGGTAGTGGATTCACGTCGACGAGCCCGTTCAATTTGTTCGCGAGTGACGATGAGTGGTCGGCGCCGATCATGGCCGAAGTCGGACCGGACGGGAACGTTTGGGTGATCGATTGGTACAATTACATTGTCCAGCACAATCCGACGCCGCAGGGTTTCGAGACAGGCAAGGGTGCCGCCTACGAAACGAAGCTGCGAGATAAAAAGCACGGTCGCATCTACCGAGTCGTCTACGACGATTCGCCGGCGAAGCGGAGTCCGGATTTGTCCCAGGCCTCACCGAGCGAGTTGGTTGCGGCACTCAAGCACTCCGTCATGTTGACGCGAAAGCACGCCCAACGTTTGCTGGTGGAACGCGGCAGCGCCGATATTGCGGCCGAGCTTATCGCCTTGGTTCGCGATCAAACGACCGACGAGATCGGCTTGAACGTCGGTGCGATTCATGCAATGTGGACGCTGCACGGACTCGGGCAACTCGATGGCACGAGCGTCGATGCGAACGAGGCCGTCGTGGCCGCGCTTCGTCATCCGTCCGCTGGCGTGCGTCGCAATGCCGCTGAAGTATTACCCAAGACGGCAGCCTCCGTCGCCTCCTTACTCGCAGCGGACCTGCACCGTGATCCGAATGCGAACACGCGGCTAGCAGCGATCTTGGCGTTGGCAGATTTGCCATCGACCGATGCAAGTGGCGCCGCCGTTTTGGAGGTGCTCGCCAGTCCAAAGAACTTACAAGATCGTTGGATCCCAGACGCCGCGACCTCGGCGGCGGCACATAACAGCAGCAGCTTTCTCAGGGCGCTCGCCAAGTCGACGGATCCGGCCCCACGAGTGATGGACGTCGCGACACTCGTCGCCGGGCACTACGCCCGAGGTGAAGACACGAGTGATCTCGCCGCCGTGCTTGAATCGTTGCGAGATGCAGATGTCGCAGTCATGGACGCCGTCGCCACTGGGCTGGCTTCGGGCTGGCCAGCGGATAAGAAAATCAAGTTGAGCGAAAAGACCGAAGCGGATCTCGAAGCCATGATTTCTCGGGGCAGCGCCGGCACTCGTGGTGTTTGGGTGAAGCTCGCCATCGGTTGGGGTAGCAAGCGGTTCGAGTCGTACAGCGACCAAATCGTCCAATCGTTATTGCAGGTACTCAATGACGAGGAAAAATCCGACGCCGTGCGGATCGAGACCGCCCAGCAATTGGTCGAATTCAAACCGAGTGATGACTCAGTCGTCGAAGCGATGCTAGAAACGTTGTCGCCGCGCACGTCACCGCAGTTGACAAGTGGATTGCTCGCATCGCTCGAACAGAGTCGTGCCGAATCGCTGGGCTCGCAACTCGTCGATCGACTGGGGGCGATGACACCATCCGCCAAGTCCGCGTCGATGACGTTATTGCTCAAACGGCCGACTTCGACGCTCGTGTTCTTGAATGCTGCGGAATCGGGTACGGCATCGCTTGCCGATTTGGCACTCGACCAGAAGCAGTCTCTCGCCGCGCATCCCGACAAGAAGATCCGAGAACTTGCGACCAAATTGCTCGCCAGTGGTGGTTCGCTGCCCAGCCCCGATCGGCAAAAGGTGCTCGATCAGTTGATGGTGGTGACGCGTGAGAAAGGTGACGCGGCGCTCGGCAAAGAAGTCTTCAAGACCCATTGTGCGAAGTGCCACCTTCATGCGGGCGAAGGCGTCGCCGTGGGTCCGGATTTGACCGGCATGGCGGTCCATCCCAAAGAAGAATTGCTCGTGCATATCCTGGATCCGAGTCGTAGCGTCGAGGGGAACTTCCGCGTGTATACGGTGCTCACCAGCGACGGGCGTGTGCTCAGCGGGATGCTCGCTTCGGAGTCGCGAACGTCGATCGAACTGTTTGATACCGAGGGTAAAAAGCAAGCGGTGTTGCGAGATGACATCGAAGAACTCGTCGCCTCGACGAAGTCGGTGATGCCGGAGGGATTCGAGAAGTCGATCAAGCCAGAAGAGTTTCGAAATTTGCTCGAATTCTTGACGTCGCGTGGTAAGTTTTTGCCGTTGGACATGAGCAAGGTGGCGACAGTCGCGAGCGATCGCGGCATGTTCTTGAAGCCGGAGGGTGACGTCGAACGATTGGTGTTCAAGGATTGGTCACCGAAGATGTTCAACGGTGTTTCGTTCAACTTGATCGATCCTCAAGGCGGCAAAGTTCTCAACGCGATCGAGTTGTTTGGGCCCAATGGTGAAATGTCGCGATCCATGCCGCGGCGTGCATCGCTAATGGTCAACGGCCCAGTGCGAGCGATTCACATGCTCAGCGGCGTCGGTGGCTGGGCGAGTCCGTATGGCCGAGACAAAGCCGTGTCGATGATTGTGCGGCTGCATTATGTCGACGGCCAAGCCGAGGATCACGAGTTGCTCAACGGTGTTCACTTCGCGGATTACATTCGCCGCGTGGATGTTCCCGGAAGTGAGTTCGCCTTCGATCTCGGCGGACGACAAATGCGCTACCTCGCTATCCAACCGAAGCGAGCGGAGGCGATCGAACGCATTGAGTTGATTAAGGGGCCCGATGAATCGGCACCCGTCGTGATGGCGGTCACGGTCGAGTCACCGTAACGGATGACATTCGGTTGGAAGGCTTCAGGGAGGTGGACTGGTGGTAGCGATGTGGCGAATCCTCACCACGCTACGAAGGCACGGCGGACGAACTTGGGCGGCGCAGGAATCACTCCCTGCGTCGGTGCGACGAATGAATCGAGGAACGCGAGTACCGCTTGTTGATCGTCGTAGGACAGTGCAAAGAATCGATTGCGAGTTCTGCGAGCTTCGCCGTCATGCATGGCGATCGCTTCGAGGATCGTTGCGGCACGGCCATCATGCATGTACGGCGCCGAATCACGTACACCCCAAAGCGGCGGCGTTTTCCATTCTTGGTTGACGAGCGTCGGCTCGACCTCGGCGATTGAAACTTGCTGCACCTCCACCGACTCACGAGTCCCCACGACTCTTGCTATTCTCGTGCTCGTCTTATCACTCGTGAGGGGAACGTTCAGCTTAGGGCCGAATGGTGTCGTAACCTCCTTCGGCGACAATAGTGGTCGACGTGCATAGGGGAAACCACGCCCGTCATTGGCTTGATCAACCGTGTCGTTGCGCATGACAACGAGCGTGGTTAGCGGACCATAGTAAATTCCAGAAAGATTGGCGGTCGCTTCGGTGACGCGTTGATCCACCACGAATGCTTTGCGGAATGGGGGTGCCGTTGCATAGTCCGCCGATTGGGGACCGTTGTCGTGCAACAGCAAATCGCTGTAGAGACCCTGGAGCGTTCCTAGATTGGGCACGTGACACTTGGCACAGCCCACCATCGTGAAACGTCGTTCGCCGACCTCGACTTGGCGTCGGGATTCTGAATCGTTGGAGATCGCTCGCTCGGGCCGTGGCAACGACGTCACGAAGGCGTTCATCGCTTCAATGGCTTCATCGCCAAGATCGAAAGTAGTGTTTCGATAAGTTCGGTTCATCAAATCGGTCGGTTGCGTCACCCGTCGTGATTGGAGTCCGAGTTCCGCCGCACAAGCGTTCTCATTGAAATCAACGAGCGTCGCAAAATTCGCGCGCCAGCCAAACTTTCCAATCCGACCGTCTTCGAGCGTACCCGGTCGCCCCGAAACCTCATGATCGCGCTGCTGTATCTTAGCCTGTGCTAAAATTGCCGAATCCGGCACTTGGTCGATCGCCCAGGTTCCAAATAGCGATGTCGTGTTCCTCGCGAACACGTGGACCGTGATTTTCAGATCGCCTTCTGGGTTCGTGAGTTTCTTGGCCGCTCGCTCCAGGTGGACGGTGTCGCACGACACTTTCCTATCGTCATTCCAATCCGAGTTGACGTGTGACATCGATTTCTCTCGCAGCGATTGGAACGGTGCGGATCCGCCACGTCGATGAAGCGAAAACGAGGTCTGGATGGAGCCAGCCGTGGATACAAACCCAGGACTAAATTTCGCGACTGCAGCATTGAGCTCCTCGCTTGTCCCACGCCGCAAAAGTGATGCGTCGTACAACGCCAATGATCGTGCGTTCTTGCTCGCATCACCGGCACCACCGACTCCGCCGACGTTGTGACACGCCACGCATGAGGATTCATTGAATACGGGACCGAGACCGTCGCCGCCGATTCCTAACGGCGTCGAGGTGAACTCTTGCGTGAAGAGTTGCTGACCCAATGAAACTTGCTCGGGGCTCGCGGCGTAAGCGAGCGGCGCAAAGGCCAGACACAAACTGGCGGCGACGATTTTGTTCATGACGAATCGTGGGGTGATGAGGTGACCGACTCAAGGGCGAATGCGTTTGACAATCTCGAGGACGCGCGACTGCGCGGCGTAGGGAAGCAATCGAGGAGCTTGGCCAATCGATTCCAGTACCACGTAGCGTACCGAATCTGGGTTTTCCAGGCGAACTTTTTGTGGCGGGTATTGCAACTCTTCGAGCACCACCGCCAGTCCCGCGAGATCGCAAACCCGCGATACTTCGTCGTTCATGAAGCTTGCTACCTTCTCATCTCGTTCCGTCGTCACTTCCGTCGGGCGTGCAGCATTGACCGAAAACGTTTCCGCATCCAATAACCGTCGATCGGATTCCAATTGCAAAACCACCGGATGTCGCTGCAGCGTTTCGCTACACCACGTAGCCATTTGCTGCAGCGATTCACGACGCCGCCAAGGCTCGGCGCCCCAGACACTTGCCGCCAGCTCGGGCCAGATTTCGTTGACATTCGTTCCGACAAGGCTGGGAAGCATCGCATCACACCAGTACCGCCGAGCCTCCGCGTGCTGTTGCGTGGACACCCATCGATGTATTTCAGTCGGTGAGTCGAACAAGAATCGCTCGCGGATGTCGGCTGCCAAGGCGTTGGCAAGTAGTCCCGCATTATTGTCCACGGACTTCGTTGATAGGATGGACTCCAGCAGCGGTCGGTAATGACGTATGACTCGATTCATGGCTCGATCCCGAACCATCCGCTGGATGGCTGATTCGTGCTCGGTGTCGACGTCATCGTCGGACTTGATCTCAGTCAACTCGGAAAGGGCGAGCGCGACCGCTACCTCATCCGCATCTTCCGACAAACTCAGAAGTTGGCGGGGACTGGGCACGCCAATGAAGAACCCGAGCAAGCGACGTTCGCCATCGGCGATGCAGCCGATCAGACGGCGTGGCCCGCTGGAGGTGACACGTCCACCGCGAAGGTTCGCGGGCGACCCGGCACGAATGGGCTCAAGCACAATCGATGTCGCGTTCCGCTCGGCACGGCACGCTTCAAGTGCCTTCTCGAGTTGCGTCACACACCAGATCGGTAGCTTGTTGTCGAGAAAATCGTCATCGGTCACGGCGACGAGGATGCGCTGACGGCTCAGTATCGAACGTGAACTGTCGGTGACACGGAGTTCGCCGTCATCCACCGGTGCCCCAATAGCGACACCGAGTGTGACCACGCACAACCAACCCATGGGGGCCACCACGTATCGAATCGTCTTTGCGATCACGCCACAAGCTCCCCGAACGCGAAAATCAGATGACTAAAAAAAAGCGATTCAGCCTTGAGTGATTCATCCGTAGCAACCACCATACCAATTGCCGAGCGGACAGGGGCGACGTCATCACTGCTCCAGAAAGCGCACTTCAGTACAGATTCACTCGATCATTTCCAGCTCATCCGACGGAAGGTAGAGCGGTGGGCTTTGATGTTGCTCGGCGAGCTGCTCTTTTCGGCTCCGATACCCTGACGAACATTCTCATTTTCTTGCTGTTCACGACTGGTAAGCGAGGCATCCAGGACTGGGCGCAATCCGCCAAAACATCGGCTCTATCGGGGTCGGTATTTTCGACGCTGCATCACGCTTCTTTCTTGTTGATTGGGCTGCTGATCTAGTATTGGTCATGCACTACAGGTTCACGCCTGTCAGACGCATGGATCGCAATTCGTGATCCGATGAGAATTCCCGTTTTCGAGACGACGCTCATGCACACCGCGACTTACCGAGATGACCGCGACTTCACCATTGCAGACGTCCTGCCGATTTACGTCGCTTGCGACTGGTCTTCCGCTGCAAAGCCTGATGCACTGCTTGCCGCGTTGAAGTCTTCACACAGCGTTGTTTCGGCATACGTCGCCGATCGCATGGTCGGGATCGGCAACGCCATCTCGGATGGGCACCTCGTCGTCTATTACCCACATCTTCTTGTCCACCCGGACTTTGTCCACAATGGCATTGGCTCTGGCATCCTCACTCGGCTTGCTAGTCGCTACGCCGAATTTCACCAGCAAATGCTCACAGCCGATGCGGACGCGGTCAAGTTTTACGAACGTCACGGATTCTCGCGTGCCGGACGGACGGTCCCGATGTGGGTTTATGATGGCGACGATCACTAACGGCGGATCACCAGGGCCGAGGTTTATTTTGGCTTGACTCCAGTGTCGAGTGATTTTGGTCGTGAGCGTGGGATTACTTTTGAGTGCGAGCGAAACGATTGAAAAATTTCGTGACGACTACAACCAATCGGTCATCCGCTTCGCTTGCAGTGCTGCCACGACCTCGCGCACCCGTTCTTCCGCGTGCTTGGGTGCCACGAGGGTGGCATCGGGCGTTTGAACGATGATGAGATCCTCGATGTCGATGGTCGCGATCACGTGTCCCGGTTGTGAATGGATGATCGAACCGCGAGTCTCGATTCCAACATGATTGCCGACAACGGTGTTTCCGTGCTCATCAGGTGCGTGCAATCGGGCGAGCGATTGCCAGCTACCGACGTCATCCCAATCGTACGGCGCCTCGATCACGACGACGTTGGGATACTTTTCCATGACTGCGTAATCGATCGACTTACCGACGATCGCGGCGAACTCGGCTCGGAAGGTTGCATCGAATTGCGGTTTACCAATCGCGCCGGCAATCTTGGCCAATCGTTCATGCATCTCGGGTTCATACTTGGCCAATGCGTCCAGAATCGTTGTTGCTCGCCAAACAAAAATTCCACTGTTCCAAAAGAACGTGCCCGCAGCGACGTACGACTTCGCCGTTTCCGAATTCGGCTTCTCGCGAAACTGCTTCACGCTGGAAACCGCCAGCGGATCTTTCGGATCATTGGCCGATGAGTCGACTCGGGTGCCGGCTTCGATGTACCCGAATGATTCCGCAGGGTAGCTGGGGCGAATGCCGAACGTCACGATCCGCGTCGGATCTTCGTCGATGAGAGCCTCGGCCACTGAGATCGCGTGTTGAAATTGGGTGTGATCCGCAATCACGTGATCACTCGGCATCACCACCATCGTGCCCTCGGGATCGACCGCAGCGACGAGCGCCGCAGCCAAGCCGACACAGGGCGCCGTGTCTCGCTTGCACGGCTCGCCGACGATGTTCTCACGCGGTATCTGGGGCAATTGCTCCGCGATCGGATCGCACAAAACTTGATTGGTGATCACACGTTGGCGATCTGGTGCGACCAAGTCACCGAGTCGATCCACGGTTGCCTGGATCATCGATCGTTCGCCCGTCAGGCAAAGCAATTGCTTCGGTTTGACGTTCCGACTCGCAGGCCAAAACCGGGTGCCGCTGCCACCGGCCATAATCACAGCGTGAAGCATTGTTCATCCACACAAAGCTGGGCGAAAGACACGTTTCATAAGCACCACCGCGCCAGGGGTCAAGAGGTTCATGCGTGGGCAGCCATCGCTAAACGTGCTATTTTAGAACGGGAAATTCGCTCGATCACTGGGATGAAACATCATGGCGGACTTCGCTCACATCGCTGTCCATTCGACTCCACTGGGCCCAGCTTGGTCAGCCTGGAGTGAGCAGGGACTCGTTCGCTTTTCGTTCGAAGCGATCGGACTCGGCGGTCTGTCGGGCCACCATGGCGTCGACTTGCGAGGCGAGTCGCGTGAACTTGAACGATTGCTAAAGCGGTACTTTCGCTTGGGGCGAGAATCATTCGCGGCGGTCCGCGTCGATCTCAGTCACGCGACAGCTTTTACGACTCGCGTCTACCGCGCCTGCAGAGCCATTGAGCCTGGACGAACCAAGACCTACGGTGAACTCGCAGGGATCGTGGGCAGTGCCGGCGCGAGCCGCGCGGTTGGCTCTGCCATGGCCCGCAACCGTATCCCCATCATCATCCCTTGCCACCGCGTCGTCGGCGCGAGCGGTCGTTTGTGCGGTTTCAGCGCCCCCGGCGGACTCGAAACCAAACGAACGCTGCTCGATCTCGAAAAACAGTCACCAGTCCAGCCAACCACGTGAGCGAAGCGATCAATAGCGTCGCGGTGAACCATCTCGGACGGTACGTGAATGTCACTCGCCAATCGCCTGGCGGAACCAAGGTGCCGAGGGTGAGATGGTCGACGTTGTAAACGGCTGCCGGAATGGTGAGGGCGCCGTCGTGATGCCGCAGCACGGCATGCCAGTGTCCGTCCTGGAACGTGCTGCAGGTCAACAACACCGGCTGCGTCGCCACGATGCGGCAGCTCATGGTTTCGTTTTCGATCGCGATCGCTTCAAGATTCTGTCCTCGACTCACGCTCGATCGGATCGTCAACGGTTCAGTGTCTAGGGGGCGAGCGAGTTCGAGTCCAGAAGGTTCTGCATAGATCGTCGGCACC
>JBBSJZ010000198.1:0-9678 GCA_038256795.1 Pirellulales bacterium
GTCGTTCTTCTGGGATGGTGACACCGAGATGGCATGCGTGCGTGATGCGATGCGATTGCTCATCGAAACGGCGTATGCCCACCATATTCAACGCTTGATGGTGCTGGGGTTGTTCGCCCAACTCTCCGGCGTCCATCCGCTTCGATTTCACGAGTGGCATATGGCAATGTACGCCGACGCGGTGGATTGGGTGAGTCTTCCCAATGCACTCGGGATGAGCCAGTACGGTGACGGCGGCTTGATGGCGACTAAACCGTACTGCGCCAGCGGCAACTACATTCACCGCATGAGCAATCACTGCGGCGGTTGTCGTTACGAATACAACCGAGCGAGTGGCGACAATGCGTGCCCGTTCACGACGTTGTACTGGGACTTTCTCGCCCGTCATCGCGACACGTTCAAGAGCAACCACCGGATGTCGATGCAGCTCAAAAATCTCGACCGCAAGGACGTCGCGGAGATGGAGGCGATCCGATCGCGAGCTCGCGAAATCCGCTCGGGCAGCGTCAAACTCTAAGGTCCGATCGCCGACATCGTTTTGTTCCACATCCAAATCACGATCGCCCCGCCCAACGCGAGCACGGCGGTGGAATAGATGAGCACCATGATCGACCAAAACACCCGCTCTCCCTGGGTGAATTTTTTATTCACCCACAACAGCGGAATGCCCAGGGCTCCGGTGGCGATGAACAGCGTCAGCAGCACCGTCGCGCGACTTTGCAGCCGGGATGTTGAATCGCGGGCGACGGTGGCGTTGGCAGCGTCGGATGCGTCCGGCTGTGAAGCCAGTACCGCCTGGATCGGTGACTCGTCCCCGGCCATGTGATCGTTCTTGATCCGCTCGTTCATCGTCTCAATCCGTCATGGGTGCTAGGGGTCGACGGGCGGGGTTGACATCGGATTGTCGGTCGTCGCGGCGTTACCCGCAACCC
Organism: Pirellulales bacterium; assembly: GCA_038256795.1. Taxonomy (GTDB): domain Bacteria; phylum Planctomycetota; class Planctomycetia; order Pirellulales; family Pirellulaceae; genus JBBSJZ01. The sequence goes on from JBBSJZ010000198.1 coordinate 933, forward strand.
TTGCTTGGGCCCGCTCGACCAACGGCGCGACATTCGCATTGTTCCCGTAGAGTTCGATGACGCTGTACCAGATCCGTCGTGCCGCGACGACGTTGCCGGACTCGAATTCTTGTTCCGCTTCTTTCAATTTTGCTTGCACGATACGAGTCGCTTCGTCAGATTCAGAGCTGTCGTTTTCGATCCGCGAGATTTGTCGCCGGGCCAAATTGACGAACGGTCGATAGCTCGTTTCGTTGCCGAGTTGATCGTCGCCCAGCAGCGTGACGAGGCTGCGATACTGGTCCAATGCCGTTGCCGCGTCTCCGAACCGCTCGTACCGCTGCGCTTCGGCGTACAACCGTTCGGCCTCGTTCTTGAGCGGCAAGTTGCGATTCACTTTCACCGACAAAGCATGCTCCGCTTCGATCATCTCGACGCGATCGAGTTGTTCTTGAGCCCACAACCGATGATCGCCTTCAGGGTACTTTTCCAGCATCGGTTCGAGGTAACTGATGCGTGCTTGGCTCAGTGCCGATCGCGTTTCCTGGGCCAACAGTTTTTCGGCCCTGGCGCGCATCTGGCTTTCATCGATCGGCCACGCGATGTAGGCGATGCCGCCGATGATGAACAGTAGCGTGGCGAGCAAGAACAGTACCTTCTCGTACCATGGCCCCGACTCCGGCAGATTGGCCAAGTCGACATCGACCAACTCGCGGCCGAGCAGCGTCCGGGCTTCATCGCGTTGTTTCTGGTCGGTGACATTGAGAGGACTGAACCCCGACGATGCGTGTTCCGCGACACCACTTTTGGACATCGATCGTTTGCGCACTTCCACCAGCGCCAGCCGCACCGCCGTGGCGCTGGGAGGTCGCGACTTGGGTGATTTTTGGAGCAAGTGGGTGATCAGCTTATCGAACCAAACCGGGCAATCCATCGCGATCGATGCCGCCGGCGCAGGTATCTCGCTCTTACTACTGCGCAAAACTTCCTCGACGCTGTCACCTAAGATGGGAGGGCGTCCGGTCAGTGCGAGGTAGAGCACCGCGCCGAGCGAGTACAAATCGCCGGAGGTCGATATTTTCGACGGATCGACGATCACCTCGGGCGGCTGAAGTGCGAGCTCGCTCGAGGTCGGCGGACGACCGGTGATGAACGGTGTGCTGCTACGATTGACGCGGACGTCAATGAGCACGGGGCTGAGGCCAGCAATGATAATCTTGTCGCTTTGCAAACGCCCGTAAACGATTCCACGTTCGTGCAAATAGACGAGTGCATCGGTGATCGGCTCAGCGATCTCGAGGACCGATTCCCACGACAAACGGCCGCGACGTTCGAGTTGGCTCGAAAGAGTTTCGCCCGTGAGCAATTCGTGAGCGAGGTAGGCTTCGGTCTTCTCGAAACCGCCACCGTAGCACTTGGTGATCGCGGGATGACTCAGCTTTTTGAGTGTTTCCCATTCGGCGGTGAATTCGGCTCGTGCGTCGGGTGTGCCACCGAAGGCGGGTTGAAAGATTTTCACGGCGATACCGCGTTTGAGATCGACGTGGACAGCCTTCCAGACACTACTTTGCGAGGGGAAATCGCCCAGCTTGGACTGGACGGCGAGCGGACCGAGTCGGCGTGCAGCCATGGACGATGACGAAGCGTGATGAGTGAGTGACGAGTGAATCTCAGTATCGGCAGTGTGCCATTATAGCTTCACCCATCATTCTCGCATCGCCGCGCCTCGATTTGGTCGATCAAGTGCGCAAAGAACACCGACTTGTCGATTTCATATTGCTGGGGATCGCCCTCGCCGCTCCGCCATCGCTTGACCTTGGCGGCTTCGAAACGAACCGCGTGAGTCGGTTGTTCGATCAAGAAATCACGGACGGCGATCGCGAGCTTCCACAGTTTCGAGTCCGCTCGCGTCAGCACGACGACGTGCGTCACGTCGCCATGCCTTGGCTTGACGAGCATGGTGGCGGCGGCGGCCCAGGTAGGACTGGGAACGCGGCGAAAGTTCAGCCCCTCGATCGACATCGCGGCCGGCTCGATGCCTTCCTCGCTACTCACACTCGCAACGCAATCGATGATCGGGCGAGCGATCAAGCCGGGGATCGCCGTGCTGCCAATGTGCTCGACGCACGTCACCCACCCTTCGCACGACTGCAACACCCCGCTCCGCGTTTGCTGGAACTCTTGACGCCAACGTGGGTCGTAGTGCGTGAGGCGAACAGTCGAATCCGGCACGCGAAATCTCCTCGAGATCATCGGGCATACAAAAAAACCGAGCCGGCCGAAGTAATCGGCCGACTCGGTCATTGTGTCACATTCGGCAAGCCCTGCGAGCCGAAGCAATCCTTCACTGCCCTAGCGAGCCGACAGCATCGCCAAGCGGGTTCGCTCGATCTGGGTCTTGATCGATGCCACGTAAGCGGCATCGGCATCGCACAGCCGATCGTTTCCGACCGTACATGTCTTACCGTTGGACTTGATCAATCGCACGTAGTCATCACTGATGACAATCAAACGACCGACCGTTTCGTACTTGCCGGTGTTATCGACCCAAGTGCGGACGCGAGTGTTATCGAGCGGTTCGATCGAAACATGGTTCGCCGAGACGACGACATCGAACGTGGGAGCGGGTGCGGGAGTCACTTCCACTGCCGCGACGGCCGCTCGCTCCTCAGCGATGTTCGTTGAGCTGAACAAGTCCTCAACCGATTTGGTCGTCGATGCATCCGGGGTTCCGAACAAATCGTCGGAGGCACCTTCAACACCTTCGGCTGGTGGTGCACCGAACAAATCGTCGAGCGCGGGAGCCTTGGTGTCCGCCGCGGGCGGTGCACCGAACAAATCGTCGGCAGGAGTTGTCGCTGGGACATCCGCTGCTGGAGCACCAAACAAATCTTCCATCGGCGCATCGGCCGCTGGAGCTGAATCCGCGGGAGCGCCAAACAAATCGTCAGCGGCTGCTGCCGGGGCGTCTGCGGCTGGGGCACCGAACAAATCATCAGCGGGAGCGGCGGGTGCGTCTGCAGCCGGGGCTCCGAACAGATCATCGGCGGGAGCGGCGGGTGCATCGGCAGCCGGGGCTCCGAACAGATCATCAGCGGCTGCTGCGGGTGCGTCGGCGGCTGGGGCACCAAACAAATCGTCGGCGGGTACTGCGGGCGAGTCCGCAGCGGGAGCTCCGAACATGTCTTCGTCAGCTGCCGCAGGCGCGTCAGCGGGTGCGCCGAAAGCATCGTCGGCGGCGGGCTGGGTTGCTGGAGCAGCTTCCTCGGCCGCGGGAGCTCCGAACAGGTCGTCCGTTGCAGCCGGTTTCGGAGCTGGCGTAGGAGCGGCATCGGGGGTCGCATCCGGTTTCGGCGCGGCTGCCGCGTCGGCATCACGGAACGGCGATGGCGTGGTGGTCGTACTTGGCGAAGCCGATGGACTGGAGACGTCACTGGGTGACGAATCGTCTTGGGCACCGCTTTCCATCGGTGCTGAATCCTTTGGAATCGAGTCCTTGGGAATGCCTTGATCCATCAATTGATCGTCGATGATGACGCCTTCCATGATGATGCCATCTTGATACATCGGGACGGTGTCGCCCATCATCGGGACGGTCGAGCCACAGCAAGCGTCAACCACGGGAACGTCACAGCAATATTCGACGGGCGGCGGGCAGCACGCAACCGGAGCTGAAATGACGACGGGAGCACAGCAGGCTGGTGCCGACATCACCGGCGCAGGCTCACAGCTAGGGGCCTGGACGTGAATGGCGCAGTTCAGATGCCTCTTCAACCAACCAGCCGACACGGGGCTGATGCCTAGCACCGTCACGAGGCAGACGACCAGCGTCCACTGTAGGGCACTGCGAACAATTCGATTCATAGTCTTGTGACTCCTCCGCGTGCACATCGGCCGCGGACAGCATGGGAGTGATTCGGCCGGCGACAGGGACGCTTCATAGCCGCCGAAGGGGTGGGGGTGCCGAGTCAATCTCGGCATCGACCCTCTATGCTAGTTATCAGAAAATGACACAGCAATAAGCGAAGATTGGTTAATCTGAAGATACTGGGCAAAATCGAGCGGTATTTCTGGCTGTGACTGCTATCGCGAAGAATCTCGATTTCGGGTCCAAAGGAGCCTGCGTGACGAAGTGGAGCGATTCGTGAAGCAATTCGACGACGCGTTTCACCCGTGCCGACATCCGTTTGGGGCTGCGACACTACGCCAAATACCGTTCCCCGAGCCATTTAACGATCCCCGATTAAGCCGAGCGTCATGTTGCGCCTGTTTCAAGGCATCTTCGCATCGATGAGTTTAGAGCGGAAAAGCTTGCTTTTCTTTGGCTCGGCGCTGCTCGTGTTGATGGGCATCGCCTTCTGGATTGTCCAGGTGCTCGCCAATCGGATCGTGATGGAGGGCACTCGCCAGCGGGCTCGCGACTTCAGTGGACATGAGCTCGAACGCATTCACACCACCGCCAAGCTGAAGGAAAAGATTCCCCCGGGAATGCTCGGGGACACCGAGGAGTTACTCAGCGGACTGCGGAGTGATTTGCTCAGTGCGGATCTCGAGGCCGAGATTTTGGGGCTGCGTGACCCGGTCACGTTCCTGCATCTGCCGCCGGGCAAACCGCCTGAGTCGGCCGATGAAGCCGAGTTGCTCAAGAGCCTCGAGGCTGAGTTTCGGGTCAAACTGGCGCGGATGTTTGCGAAGGATCGCCCCGATGTCGCGAACCCGTTGGACCTGGGCGAGAACACGGCGATGAGTCGGTTCGGTCCGAGTTCGCGACCGATGTACGCCGAACGGGGGCCGATCGGCGGTCGCTACTTGCATTACACCCCGATCTTTCCCACGGTCAACTGCGTCCCCTGTCACGTGCCCGTCGGCGCGACGGTGACGATGACTGCGGATGACGATCCGATCAAACGAGCCGAGGAGTACCCGTTTCGCGTGTTCAAGGTGAGCATGCCGTATCACCACACCCAGGAGAAGACGACGGGGATTCGCGCGATCGTGATCTCGATGGCGATGTTGATCGTCGCCTTCACCCTGTTTGTACTGCACGCGATCGTCCGCTACCTGGTGCTCTATCCGCTTTATCACCTTCGCGATGTCAGCGACGCAATCACCCACGGCGATACGAACCAACGCGCGAACATCGACACCGAAGACGAGTTTCGCGAACTCGCCGACGCGTTCAATCGAATGCTGCGTCACCTCACCGAGACTCAAGACCAAATCCAAGACGTCAACCGTGAACTCGACAATCGCGTCGATCAACTTGCCCAGTTGAATCTGCAACTCTACGAAGCGAATCGACTCAAGAGCGACTTCCTCGCCAACATGAGCCACGAACTTCGCACGCCCCTCAATAGCATCATCGGCTTCTCCGAAGTCCTTTCGGGCATCGACTCGCTCACCGATAAACAACGTCGCTACGCCAACAACATTCAAAAGAGCGGACGGTTGTTATTGGACATGATCAATGACATCCTCGACCTGGCCAAAGTCGAAGCCGGCAAAATGGAAATCCGCCGCACCGAATTCGATTTGGGGCGTTTGGTCTCCGCCCAGTGCGACATGATTCATAGTTTGTCCGAAGACAAAAATATTTCGCTCACGACTCAAATTCCCGAGCGTCTTCCCACCGCATTCCAGGATGCGAACAAGCTCGGCCAAATCATCAACAACCTGCTCTCCAACGCGATCAAGTTCACACCGGAGGGCGGGATGATCACGGTGCGGATCAACGATCAACTCGACGGGCATTTCCGGCTCAGTGTCAGTGACACGGGCGTCGGGATCGCTCAAGAGGACCAGCCGATTATCTTCCAAAAGTTTCGTCAAAGTAGCAAAGTTCTCGACGGCGAAGGCCTCACCCGCGAGTTCGCGGGTACGGGTCTGGGGCTATCGATCGTCAAAGAACTATCGCGGCTACTCGGTGGCGAAGTCGACTTTGAAAGTGAACTCGGTCGTGGCAGCACGTTCTGGATCGAGCTACCGTGGCGTCTCAGCGAGAATCGATCGCTCGTCACCCACCCCGCACTCACCGTTCCCGAAACTCCGCTACCCGCCAACGTCTAGAACCATCGCGGGGTCAATTCGCAGCATTGCGCGCAGCCATCCATCGCACTCGCTCGACCACGGTTCGCATCACATCCGTCCAATCGCCTAAGGTGCGCTGACGAATGAGCGTCATCGACGGGTACCAAGGCGTCGTGTCCCCCTCGATCAACCAACGCCAATCCGGCACCTTACCGAGCATCAAGAGCACCGGCTTGCCCAGCGCCCCGGCCAAGTGGGCTATCGATGTATCCGTCGTGGCCACGACATCGAGCGAGGCGATGATTGCCGCCGTATCCATGAACGCGCCGCCGCTCGTATCCAGCGGTGTGGGTAATTGAATCACTCGATGCGTGAATGAACACGTCGCGAGTTGCTCACTTCCGTAGCCGAATTGCAAACTGACGAGCGAGACGTCCTGGATAGCGGCGAGTGACGCGAGCGAGGCAAGTGGGATACTGCGATAAACGTCGGCATGGTGTTCGGGATTGCCTTGCCAATTGATCCCCACTCGCAACCCGCTCGACTGCTGGCCCAGCCAACGTTGCCAGTAATCGACGAGCGACTGGGGCGGGTGAATGTAGCGTCCCGGATGATGATCATCGCGGCCCGTCCACCGCTGATCATCCGCCGCGGCGTTACCCGTCGGCATGCATCCGGTTTGTCCAAAGCGATAATCGACGGCTTCAATGAATGAAGCTTGATAGTCCACCGCCGGTAGCGGAATGCCTCGTGGAATCAACGTCGCCGTGCCATCGACGCACGAGAACAATGCGATCATTTCCGGGTCGCACTCGATCGTAACCGTCGCGCCGCACTGGGTGAGCATCGGAGCCATTCGCACGAATTGAATGGCATCGCCTCGCCCCTGTTCGGGATACAACAGAATCGATTTGCCGTGCAACTCTTGGCCAGTCCACAGCGGAGCTTGGCAATTCGGTCGCGATAGACCCGGCATTCGCCATCGCCAACGATACTCGGGCCAGCCGACGTCATATTGACCGAGCAAGAGTTGAATCACACCGAGGTTGCGATGCAATTCGGCATGCTCGGGATCGACCTTCAAGCCTTCTTGGTACCACTGCAACCCACGCTCGACTTCACCGGCCCATACCCACAGCGTGCCACGGTTCTTGAGTGCCGACAGGTAGCCCGGTTGCTGCTTGAGCGCTTCGGCCAAACAAACCTCCGCTTCGTCGACGCGGCCGAGCATTCGCAATGAATTACCGAGATTGTTCCAAGCAACGGGGAAATGTGGCTGTTCGTTGATGGCGGCGCGGTAAGCCGCCGCAGATTCGTCGAAACGCCGTTGATCAAACAGCGTGATTCCTAAATAGACAAGCGATGCGGGATGCTTGGGCAACTGCGTGAGAACCCGGCGATAAACCCGCTCAGCATCTTCAAAACGCCCGGCCTGGTGCAGCTGCCAACCTTGCTGCAGAACTTCATCAACGGTGGGCATGAACAACGCGACCCAGACAACGAGTGAACAACCAAGAATGCGGCAAGGAGTATAGAGAAAACTGGCGCCCCGCTGTCTCGATTCCTACGCGGCGCGGGCACTCATCAAAGATTTCTCACGGTTGAGGTGATCCCCGCCCCCTGCGTTTCGCGGGGGCGACGGTGTGGGCCAGAACGAGGCTGCCACCGCGTCGGGTATCGCAGAACCCGATCTTTTTCAATGATACCGCCAATCTTGAAAGTCACCGTCGGTTTGGAGATGCATTTTTTAGGGATGAATGCCTGCGTCCAATGAGAGGTTCGACCATCTATGTCTTGGCTCCCAAGGGAGTGATTCGGAACAAGAATCATCGCCGTGAAGGGATTTGATGAACCGCTCGATCAACGGCTGAAACCGGTTCAGGCCGACGTGGCTGATCCGAGCTCGGTCGGGATCGGCTACGGTTGAAAGTGAGTATAATCAACAGCCCGTTAGCCACGATCCTCGTAGAACTTAAACCCGTGACCGCGAATCGATTGCCAAAACTCGTCGAAGATTCTGCCATTGATGCGTGGATCGCCGCGATGCTGATGATCACGCCCGTCGTCGCCACAGCGATGGGCGTGGCATTGTTTTTGGACAATCGGCCCGCGGATGCGTCGATCGTCTTTCTATCCGGCGCGGCTGCGATTTTTGTCACCGCGCTGTTCACGCTGCCATGCCGTTACACGCTGCTCGATGACACGTTGAATGTTCGCTGTGGAGTGTTTAGCTATTCGATCCCGTACGACACGATTGAAAACGTCGAACTCTCGGGCAGCTGGCTCAGTGGTCCCGCACTATCACTCCATCGCATTCGAGTGACTTCGCGAGGCAAGCACTACCTCATCTCGCCCAAGAACCGGGAGGCGTTTTTGGAACAGATCAAGTCTCGGCTGGCGGTGCCGAATCGAGCGTGAAGACGTACTCGTTGCATCCCCAGCCCGAACCGACGGTTCGCAAATTGTCGAGTACGAAACCGTCGTAACGCAGTGGCACCACGATCGTTTCGACTTTCGCAACCTCGAACGGTAGTCCGCCAATCCAATCAACCCAGTCGTACCAGGCGGACATGCCGCGATCCACTCGTTTCACGTTCCAATCCGCAAACGGCAACGGATTGCGAAGTTGCAGCAGCCTCACGAGCGTGAATCGAAGTTCATAAACGCCCGCAACTCCGATCACCCAGAGGGGCCGAAGTCGCTGGGGCAATCGATTGTAGATCTGTTTAATCTTGAGCCA
>JBBSJZ010000199.1:0-9649 GCA_038256795.1 Pirellulales bacterium
TGGTCGAGATCACAGCCGAGCGAATTGTGTTGAGAGTACTCCGGCATCTTGAGCCAGTAGATGCCGCGGACGTATTCACGCCAACCGAGTATTTGGCGAATGAACCCCTCGGCGTTCGCCAGCGAGACTTGGTCTTCGCGATAGGCCGCGACCGCCGCCGCGACGACCTCTCGTGGCGCCAACAGATGCAAGTTCATCGCGTGCGACAATCGTGAGTGGTAGAGGAAGTGTTGGTCGCTCCACATCGCGTCCTGGTAGTTACCGAAGTTGGGTAAGCGGTGCGTCACGAAATCATCGAGCAACTCGATCGCTTGTTCGCGCGTGACCGGCAAGTCGAACGATTCGATGTCGCCCGGGTGCTTGGCGAATCGATGGCGGACCATGTCGATGACGTCACGGGTGATCGCATCCGGTGCAAAACTTGGCGTCGGAGGAATCGCCCCTGGGCCTGATTTGCCAAACGTGCCGCGGTTCTGCTGGTCATAGTTCCAATCACCACCCTCGGGTTTCCCCTCGTCATTGACGAGGATGTCGTGCTCGCGTCGCATCACACGATAGAACGAGTCGAGCACCATCGCCTTGCGGTCTCGTGCCCAGTCGGCAAATCGTTCCGGCGTGCAGTAGAAGTGGAGATCGGGGCAAACTTCGAGTTCGAGGTTGGCCGCAAGGGCGGTTTGGCGAAGCGACTCCAGCACGCGGTAGTCACCGGGTTGGGCCACGACCAATCGCTCCACCGAGTGCTCGCGAAGGGTCTCGGCGAGCAACGAGGCGAAACTCGAGGTGCGTGCCTGGCGTCCATCTAGCGGCAATTCGTGATAGAGAACCTCGTGGCCATTGCGGCGGAGAGCTTCGCGGAAATGACGCATCGGGGCAAAGAACGCGACCAAGCGGGATTGATGATTCCAAACATGAGTGGCCTCTTCTTGGTTCTCGGCCATCCAAACTCGATCGACGCGGGGGTCGAAATCTTCGAACACGGCGGAGTCGAGATTCAACTGGTCCCCGAGGACGATGGCGAGTTGGCGAATTTTGGTCATCAGAAGTTCGGAATAGCGAGTGAGGCACTTATTCTTGGGCGGCAACACACTTTACAATGAAGCAAAGACGGTCATGAAAAGGTTCACACCGCCCTGGACGCTCTGCGCCCCCCCGCGAGCTTCGATCACCCCCGAGAGCGAAGAGACTTTAGTTTGGAAATTTGGCCAGCGATCGACCTGCGCGGCGGAAAACCCGTTCGGCTGCGTCAGGGCGACTACGATCAGGAAACAGTTTTCGGTGACGATCCCGTTGCCTTCGCACTCAAGTGGCGTGATGCCGGCGCGAGACGATTGCACTTGGTCGATCTCGACGCGGCCCGTGGCGATGATTGCCAAGCCAACCGCGACGCCGTCGCCAAAATCGTCAAGCAAACGGGATTGCCCTGTCAACTCGGCGGCGGCGTCCGTGACTCGGCAGCCATCGAAGGCTTACTCGAGCTGGGCTTGTTCCGGCTCATCGTCGGCTCCGCCGCGCTCAAGCAACCACAGTGGTTCGCATCGATGTGTGATAAGTATCCGCACCAGCTCGCCGCCGGTATCGATGCCCGCGGCGGCATGGTGGCCACGGATGGATGGCTCGAAACGAGCAATACGCCCGCCGTCGATCTCGCCAGCGACCTGCGTCAGCGAACCGCCAATATCGCTGCGATCATCTACACCGACATCGCCCGCGATGGAATGATGCAGGGGCCCAATTTTGATGGGCTCGCACAGATGATGTCGGCCACTGACATTCCGCTCGTCGCCAGTGGTGGCGTCTCATCACTCGACGATATTGAACGACTCGAGGCGATGGGCATGCCCGCCGCAATCGTTGGTCGCGCCTTGTACGACGATGCCATGAAACTCGAAGATGCCGTGCGCATCGCTGGAGACATTGCGTGAACATCAAATCTCTCATGGTCCGTCACCGGCGATGCTGCTGCTGGGTGGCCGTATGCGTCGCGTCCATCGCGTTGACCACCACCGCGGCACTCGCGCAAGACAAGTTGCTACCGCCGCTCGGCATCGAGCTCGATGCATCCGTACGGACGGAATTGCAAGCGAGGATCGACGCCATTGATCGCGACAGCGAGTTGTTGGCGTCGTCGACCGAGGACTGGAAACGATGGCGGCCCGATGTCGATGTGCTCACCCGAGCGGTGAGTCTAGCGCTCGCGCAAAGCCTTTTCTACAAGCCCGCCGATGCCAAGAATGCGAGTGACCTCCTGGACGAAGCCGAGCGACGATTAAGGGCCGTCATCGCCGGCAAGCGAGGCCTCGAACTGTTGCAGTCCAAGGCGCCGGAGAGCGACAAGCCGTCGCTCGTCGTCGGTGGATTTCGCTCGCGAATCGATGACTCGGTCCAGCCCTTCGGGCTCGTGATTCCGATCGGCTATCAAGCCGATTCCGAGGTCCTCAATCGCATGGATGTTTGGCTGCACGGTCGTGGTGATGACAAGGTCGAATTGGCGTTCTTGAAGGAGCGAATGAGCAAGGTCGGCGAGTATGCGCCGGTAAAGACATTCGTGCTGCATCCGTTCGGACGGCACTGCAATGCGTTTAAATTCGCGGGCGAGACCGATGTCTACGAAGCGATTGAACACGCCAAGTCGCTGCTCAGCATCGATCCGGATAAGATCGCCATGCGCGGATTCTCAATGGGCGGCGCCGGATGCTGGCATCTGGGTGCGCATGATCCCGGGGCTTGGTTCGCCGTCAATCCCGGTGCCGGTTTCGTCGACACGCTCATCTACCAAGGCTGGGACAAGAATCCTCCGTTCGCCATGAGCGAGGCCCAAACGCGCCTGCTCCATTGGTACGACGTGATTCCCTGGGTCGGGAATTTCAAAAACACGAACTTGGTCGCTTACTCCGGTGAAGTCGACAACCAACGCCAAGCCGCGGAACTTGTGCTCGCCGAAACGGTGCGATTGGACGTTCCGATGCAGCACGTCATCGGTGCCAAGATGGGACACAAAATCGATGCGGTTTCAGCGGTGACGATTGAACAGCGACTCAATGCGATCGCTAAGGATATTGCCGCACCTCCGCGGAAACCGCGGGCCGAGATCGACTTTGTGACCTACACGCTGCGTTATTCGAAGGTGGATTGGTTGCAAGTCACCGGACTCGAGCGTCATTGGGATCGGGCGCATGTCGAGGCCAAGATTGAGTACGATCGAATCACGATCAAGACTGAGGGCATCACGTCGCTCGAATTCGATTTCGGTGATCGCTGGGAAACGCCTCGCATCGAACTGACAATTGACTCTGACATTTTGCGACTCAAGGACGAATCGGATGACATCGGTTTCCAGGCGAGACTCGTTCGCGACGGTAAGCACTGGATCCCTGCCAGCGACGAAGAAGTGGGCTTGCGAAAGCGACCGGGATTGCAAGGCCCGATCGACGATGCTTTCTGCGATCGATTTCTATTCGTCGTCCCCAGTCGCCCCGCCGCGCATGGCGCGGCTCAGCGTTGGATCGATCGCGAATTGAAGTATGCCCAGCAGCGATGGAGTCGCTTGATGCGTGGTGAAATTCGTGTCGTCCAGGACACGCTGGTCACGCCTGAGCAAATCGCCAATTGCAATCTCATCTGCTTCGGCGACTTCACCAGCAACCGTTATTTGGCGGGGATCGCCAATCGCTTGCCCATCCGCTGGGACCGCGAGCATCTCGACGTCGGTTCACGTTCGTTCGATCCGAGCACGCATGTCGCCGCGTTCTGTTACCCCAACCCGGCCAACCCCGATCGCTACGTCGTCGTCAACAGCGGCATGACGTTCCGCGATTTCTCCAATACCAGCAACTCACGCCAAATCGCGATGCTGCCCGACTGGGCGATCTTCAATGTCGAATCCACCGACCATTCGATCTTCGCCGGCGACATTGCCGAGGAAGGCTTTTTCGACGAACAGTGGCAGTTGGGGAAAGAGTTGGCAGTCGACAGCCGTCAGTCGACAGGGGAAGAAGAAGGGAATGACCCCGAGTCATCGCGTTAAGGCGCCCCTGGCGTGATGTTGGCGTTTGCAACCGGACGCGGCCCAGGCAGCACGACCTACGCCCAATACGGCGTGACGCTCGGACTTGCCACACCGGCGATTCGTGGGATCGGCGTGACGAACGGCAACGAAGTGGCACGGATCATCGTCCGCCTGACAGCCGCCGATCTCGCTTCGCCGCTGTACCTCCAGGCGTTCCAGGCGTCACCCAGCGGGCCGGTCAGCAACATCGTGATCCGATAGGCGAGTCAGTCCTAGAAATCCAGCGTCAGCCCGAGAAAGCCGCCGTGATAGAACACGTCACCGGTAACATCGATGCCCGTCCCGCTAAAGAAATCAGTCGCGGCAACTTGATCGCTTGCCAGTGCGACGCTGTCGATCCACAACATGCGATAGCCACCGCGGATGGCAATGTTCTTGGTCAGATACCCGGTCCCGACTAGACCGATTTCACCCACAAACGAAGCTCGCGAGGAATCATCCGCAGCAGTCAGTGTCCCCAGTCCCGACGAAACTACCGAATCCTGTGAAGCGTCGTTGCCGAAGAGACCGGCGCGTCCCGTTGCTCCTCAGTCAAAAATTTCACCTTTCAGGAGCGTGGCGTCCGTACCAAACTGGGCTCCGTACCAAAACTGGGCTCCGTACAGACGGTTGGCGACCGTTGTGTTGAAGTTAGTGAGAACCCCGGCTCCGGTTTGCGACAAGCTGCCTTGTTCATCCAGTTCCAAGTATCGCAAGCCGATCAATGCTCCGAAGTATTCGTTGCCAACGCCCAAGAAATTGAGCTCGGCGTCGAGTCATTTTGAACTGAATTGGGCATCGAGAGTTTCACCGGCGACGGCGAAAATCGGAACGCTGCCGAAAAATGCCCGCCGAACGGCGAGGCTTTCGAATCACTCAAGTCGCCGGAGTTAGTGATTGCTCTCTTGAGAACTTGACTCCAACCAGCCTGGCGAGACGTCAGTGCGGCAAGGCTCCCTGGCTGGCGACGGCCCAAGCCGACATAAATCTAACGAATTGGATCGCCGATCGCTGACGTTTACTTGAGCCGACATGGGTGGCCCTTGCCGACGGGAGCTTCGCATGCACAATGTTCGGAACAGGAGATACAGAATGCGACTACTTTTCACTGGCGGTTCTGGCCGAGCTGGACGACATGTGGTTGCTCACTTAGTTGAGCAGGGACACCGAGTCCTGAATTTGGACCTGACTCCAGCCAAGATTCCGGGTGGCTATGATCTGACGGTTGATTTGACCGACGCAGGTCAAGTGTATTCCGCAATGTCAGGCATCACTTGGTTGGATGAGCTGGATTCCGGGGAGGGAGTTCCTAAGTTTGATGCCGTGATCCATTTTGCCGCCATCGCTCGGATACAACTGCGTACCGATCCTGAGTGTTTTCGGATCAACACGGTTTCGACCTACAATGTGCTTGAGGCCGCAGTGAAGCTGGGCGTGCCGAAGATCTTATTCGCGTCTTCGGAGACGACGTACGGAGTTTGCTTTGCTCATGGCGAGGTCGTTCCGAACTATATCCCTGTCGATGAGGAGCATCCCACTGTTCCGCACGACGCCTATGCCATGTCGAAAGTCTGCAACGAGGTTTGCGGTCGCTGTTTTCACGCGAGATCCGGCGCCGAGATCTACTCGCTCCGGCTCAACAACGTGATCGAACCGCATGAGTACGCCGAACTTGTACCGCAGTGGCGATCCGACGCTGCCAGTCGTCGCCGCAATGTTTTCGCTTATATCGACACTCGAGACCTCTGTCATTTCATCGACTGCGCGCTTGCCGCGAACGGACTTGGCTATCAAGTCTTTAACGTCGCGAACGCAGATACTTCCGTGGGTGCCACCAGTGACGAATTGATCGCAAAGTTCTATTCGGGTGTTCTGCAGAAGCGAAAATTTGGCAAGTTTGAAACCTTCTACTCAATCGACAAAGCCCGCCAGATGCTGGGCTTTGCACCACAGTCCCGCTGGCGCGAAAGTTAGCCCGTATCATACCTGTTGTTGCTGACGAGCTTCACTTCCCATGGGCGGTTGGGCTCGTCAAACTTCTCATATGGAAGTGATCAAATCGCAGTCAGGAAGTGACGCCAACTGCGTGTTCGTACGAAGCGGCGAAACGTGTTTGCTCTTCGACGCAGGTGGTAGCGGAAGCAAGTCTTGGTGTGAGATCCCGTTCAGAATTTGCCGAGCAATGTCGCTGGTGCTATTGTTGGCCGATCCGATGTCGACGGTGCCGCGATTACCGGGTGAACCCGTTCCTTGGGGATAGAGATTGCACTCACCGGATCCACCGGATCCGCGAACGACGCTCGAGCCGTTCCACGAGTATTCGTCAGCCGTACTACCTATTCTTCACGGAAGTACTCGTCATCCATCTTCGCACAGATTCCTGCAGCATCCCGCTGCGGTGGAATACTAGCTTAGGTCGGCGGGATTGCCGGTGCGGGGTTTCGGAGCGTGGATGATTTTCCGTCGTGCCGGTTTCGCCGTGATCAAGATCTCGGGGATGACTTGGCGACCGCCGTGGAATGTTCGCTTACCATCGATCGTGTGATCCAGCACGAACACACCGGCATTGGCCCCTGGCCGTGCCGAAACGCGCAAGATCGCGGGATGCCCGCATTCGGGGCACTTCACTCGCAAGCCATGGGAATCCAGCAGGTCGTGAACCCGCTTGACGAGATCCTGGTTCTCGCCGAGCGTTCGCAGCGACTGCCCCGCCAACTTGCCCAATTGCAACTGGATCGCCAGCCGAATCGACCGCTGGATGCGATTGACCTCACGCTCGAGATCCACGAGCGCGGCGTGGGCGTGGGCCGGCGTAATCAGGACGCTATCGTGCATGAACCGCCCGCAACCGGAACGAACTTTGAAATCGATCAATTTGACTCTGGACGAGTTTATACAAATTGTATAACATGTCAATCGCGAGAATCGTCATGGTCGCGCAGGTGACCGCGGCTTTCCCAGCTTCCGGCTCAGGTCACCGTAGCCATGGGGATGGTGATTCAGTACTGTCGACGCTCTCGTTCTTTCGCCCCTATCGCTCGACCCACACGTAAGCACCATGTCGGTTAATCAGCAAACCGTTGAGGAAACGAAAGCCCAAATCCGTGGGCTGGTTAACGAGATCGCTGCATTGGCAAAGAGTGGCGCGACCGCGGACGAGTTTTACAGCGAGTTGCTCGGCCGCGTGATCACGGCGCTTGCCGCTGCCGGGGGTGCGATCTGGTTATTGGACGAGGATCGTCAGCTTCGATTGCAATACCAAATCAACGCCGAGCCGACGGTGCTAGCCGGCGAAAGCGAGGATGCGAATCGCCACAATCGCTTGCTCCGACGAGTCGCTAACGCCGGCCAATCGCTGCTCGTGCCACCGTACTCCGGCACGACGGACGGGGATTCCGAGGGGAATCCGACGCGTTACCTACTCGTGCTCGGGGCGCTCAAGCACGAGGACCAGAATGACGGGTTGATTGAAATCTTCCAGCGTCCGGACACCGCGCCGGATACGCAGCGTGGTTACCTGCGATTTCTGCAGCAGATGTGCGAGCTCGCGGGTGAGTGGCTCAAGGGCCAAAAGCTTCGCAAGTTGGGTGATCGCCAGGCCTTGTGGCAACAAGCGGACTCGTTCGCTCGCGCCGCTCATGAGTCGCTCGATCTCAAAGAGACCGCGCACATCGTTGCCAACGAGGGTCGGCGGTTGATCGGTTGCGACCGTGTCAGTGTGGCGATCAAGAAGGGCGGCAAGTGCCGCGTGATGGCGATTAGCGGCCAGGACACCATCGAAAATCGCTCCAATATCGTTTCCGCCTTGAACATGCTCGCGACGCGCGTCGTGGCCGCTGGCGAACCGCTGTGGCACGACGGCACGACCGTCGATTTGCCACCCCAGATTGAAGAGGCGCTCGAGGACTACGTCGACCAGTCCTATGGCCGCAACATCGCCGTGCTACCGCTGCGAGCGCCCCAGCGAAAGATCGATGACGAAGCTGGCGCGGCTGGCACGATCGATCGTGATAACGCGCACCGCGGCGAAGTCATCGGCGCGTTGATCGTCGAGCAAATCGAAAGCGACATTCCGACCGAAGTCTTCCACGCTCGCGTCGACTTGGTTTACGAGCACGGCACGCGTGCGATCGCCAACTCGATGTCCCACACCAACTTGTTCATGATGCCGTTGTGGCGAACACTCGGCCGCGCGAGTTGGGTGCTGCGAGCGCGGACGCTGCCTAAAACTCTCGGCGTGATTGCCTTGATTGCCGCCACCACCGCCGGGATGATTCTGGTGCCTTGGGACTTCGATCTCAAATGCGAAGGAAACATCAAGCCGGAAGTACGCCAAGAAATCTTCGCATCGATCGACGGCGAGGTCGTCGAGGTGCTGGTTGATCACAAAAGCCAGGTCGTCGCCGGCCAGGAGCTGATCCGGCTGCGTAATCCTGATCTGCTGATCCAGCAAACCGAGTTGGATGGCCAAGTGTTGACCACGCTCGCGGAACTCTCGCGGGTCAGTGGCCAGGTCCGTGACCATTCGCTGGATGCCAAAGATCGTGAAGCGGTCAAGGCCGAAGGCCGCGAGCTGCAAACGAAACTCGAGGCGCTCAAGGCCAAGAAGTTGCTCTTGGACGAACGCGAAAAACAACTCGTCGTGCATGCCCCGTTCGATGGCGTGGTGGTTTCGTGGGACGTTGCCAAGACGCTGCGAAGTCGCCCGGTGATGACCGGCCAGGTGCTGCTGGAAATCGTCGACCTGAATCAACCGATGATGCTGGAACTCAAGCTGCCGGAGAAGCGACAGGGTCACTTGGATGATTACATCAAAAAGACCGGCGCGACGCAGTTGGATGTCGATTACATCATCGCCACGCATGTCGACAAAGAGTTGCCCGCGACACTTGACATTGCGAGGATTTCACTACGTGCCGAAGCCAACGAAGAACACGGTGGCGTGATCAAAATCAATGCGGTACCCGATGCCGAGCGGTTGCGTGAGTTGGATCCACCGGCGGGTGCCAAGGTAACGGCGGGCATTCGCTGTGGCCAGCGGAGCGTTGGGTTCGTGTTGTTCCACGAAATTTACGAATGGGCCTGCAAATTCTTCTTCTAATCGTGAGCTGTTTCAAAATGCGTTCATTCAAAACATGCATCGCCCTGGCGGCAATCGTGCTGGCACTTGGTGGCGACCACATGGCCCAAGCCCAGTTCAATTCACCCTCATCGTTGTTCGCGCCGGGAACCGAGTCGGAAGCGTCTCGCAACGAAGGTCGCGGCGGTATCTCCGCTGAGAACGGAAAAGTGATGTTCATCAACCGCGTGAACATTCCCGCGGAGGTCGACGGCAAGTTGATCGAGTTGAACATCGACGAAGGTTCCAACATTGACGAAGGCGCCGTCGTCGGTGTCGTCGATGACACCGCCGCGAAGCTGGCGCTCGAACTCAAGCGAGCGGAAGAGGAGGAAGCGTTACTCAACGCGGCCAACGAAATCAATTTGAAGGATGCCATCAGCGGTGAAGAACTCGCTCGCGCCGAATCCGCCGCCTACACCAAGCTCTACGAGCAGAAGGCGATTCCTTACTGGGAGATGGAGACGAAGCGACTCGAAGCTGAA
>JBBSJZ010000200.1:0-9596 GCA_038256795.1 Pirellulales bacterium
CGCACCGCTGTTGCGAACACAGAACCGTTCGGCCGCGCGGCCACGGAAGTAGACTTCACCACTCGTCGCGCCGTACAAGCACACGTTGCCAACGATAAGATTGTCCTCCGCCGTGAAGCTACTCTCGCGTGGCGGGAAGACGATCACATGACCTCCCGACAGTCCCTTACCGACGTAATCGTTCGCATCGCCCTCGAGTTCAATCGTCACACCGCGAGCCAAGAACGCACCGAGACTTTGACCGGCGGAACCGGTCAACTCAATGCGCACAGTGTCGTCGGGCAATCCCGTCTGGCCGTGACGCTTGGCGATCTCGTGACTCAGGATCGTGCCAATGGTGCGGTTAATATTCACGACGGGCGATTGAATCACGACCTTGTCGCCACGCTCCAATGCCGGTCCCGCTTGGGGAAGAATGACGGTCATGTCGAGTGACTTTTCCAAGCCGTGATCTTGAGCGCGCGTGCAAATCGTTTCGACCTTGTCGTGCGGCTTGTAAGCGGGCTTGAGCATCGCCGTGAGATCCAAACCGTCGGCTTTCCAGTGCTTGATCGCGACGTCGGTGTGCAGCACATCGCTGCGTCCGACCATCTCATCGATCGTGCGGAAGCCGAGCTTGGCCATGATCCGGCGAGCTTCCTCGGCGACCATGAACAAGTAGTTCACGACGTGTTCCGGTTTGCCCGTGAACATCTTGCGGAGTGCCGGGTCTTGGGTCGCGATGCCAACGGGGCAAGTATTGAGGTGGCACTTGCGCATCATGATGCAGCCGAGCGTGATCAGGGGTGCGGTCGCGAAACCGAACTCTTCGGCACCGAGCAGGGCGGCGATCACGACGTCACGTCCGGTCTTGAGCCCACCGTCGGTTTGCAACACGACGCGGCTGCGCAAATCGTTCAACACGAGCACTTGGTGCGCTTCGGCAATCCCGAGTTCCCAAGGCAATCCGGCGTGCTTGATACTCGTCAACGGTGATGCTCCGGTACCCCCGGTATCGCCGGCGATGACGATGTGATCGGCGTGCGCCTTGGCGACACCCGAAGCGACGACGCCGACGCCGACTTCGCTCACCAGCTTGACGCTGATGCGTGCGGCCGGGTTGCTATTCTTCAAGTCGTGAATCAGTTGTGCCAAGTCCTCGATCGAATAGATATCGTGGTGCGGCGGCGGACTGATCAGCCCCACGCCTGGCGTGCTGTAGCGAATTCTCGCGATGTTCGCGTCGACCTTCTTACCGGGCAGCTCACCGCCTTCGCCGGGCTTCGCACCCTGAGAAATCTTGATTTGAATTTCGTCAGCATTCGTCAAGTACTCGATCGTCACACCGAATCGGCCTGAGGCGACTTGCTTGATCGCAGAACGCTTCGAATCACCATTCGCGAGCGGCTTGAAACGCTCCGGATCTTCACCGCCTTCGCCCGTGTTGCTCTTGCCACCGATACGATTCATGGCGACGGCAAGCGTTTCGTGCGACTCGGCACTGATGCTGCCAAAGCTCATCGCGCCGGTGCAAAACCGCTTAACAATCTCCTTGGCCGATTGCACGTCATCGAGTGCGATCGATGGGTTCACGTCGTCGCGGAAGTCGAGCAACCCGCGCAAGAAGCATCGATTGCGGCTGTCGGCGTTGATCGTTTGAGCGAACTTCCAATAAGCGTCTTCGTTGTTGTTGCGGGCTGCGACTTGCAGCGACGAGATCGCTTCGGGGCTCCAAGCGTGTTTCTCGCCTTCGGCTCGCCAGTGGTACTCGCCGAGGTTCGGCAATTGAGGCAACTTGTTGTCCTTGCGGGTCGGATACCCGAGACTGTGACGACGCAGCGTTTCTTCGGCGACGACATCGAATGAGACGCCCTGAATTCGGCTGGCGGTACCGACGAAGCACTTTTCGATGATCTCCGTCTTCAGCCCGAGCGCCTCGAAAATTTGAGCGCCCTTGTAACTCTGCAGCGTGCTGATGCCCATCTTGGCCATCACCTTCAAGATGCCCTTGGCGACACCCTTGCGGTACGCGGCCACGACTTTGTCGTCGCTGTCAAACTTGTCGGGCAGCAAACCGTCCTCACGCGCCTGCCACAATGACTCAAACGCGAGGTAGGGGTTGATCGCGTCGGCACCGTATCCGACGAGCAAACAGTGATGATGCACTTCGCGAGCTTCGCCCGTTTCGACCACGAGACCGATTTGCGTCCGCTTGGTTTGCTTCACCAGGTGATGGTGAACCGCGCCGACGGCTAGCAAGGTGCTGACGGGCACGCGATCCTTGGAGATGTTGCGATCACTGAGAATCACCAATTGGATCTTCGCATCCGCGGCGGCTTCGGCTTCGAGCGCGATTCGGTCGAGCGTCTTGACGAGACCCGCTTTGCCTTCGATACGATCAAACGTGATGTCGATCACCTTGCTGTGCCATCCCTCGTAATCGATGTGCGCCAGCGCCGCGAGTTCCTCGTTCGTCAGAATCGGGTGCTCGACGAGCAAGCGATGGCAATGCTCAGGCGTCGCCGCGAGGATGTTTTGCTCGGGACCGATGTAGCACTCCAGCGACATGATGACCTCTTCACGAATCGAATCGATCGGAGGGTTGGTCACCTGAGCGAATAGTTGCTTGAAGTAATCGTAAAGCATCCGCGGCGTGTCACTCAAACACGCCAAGGCGCTGTCGTTACCCATCGAACCGACGGGATCACGCAACTCTTGCACGAGCGGACGGAGCATGAAGTTCATGGTCTCGGCGGTGTACCCGAACGCTTGCATCCGCGCCAGGAGCGTGGCGCTATCGAAGCCATGCGGCTCTTCGGTCGGGTTCAAGTCCGCCAGCCGGATGCGTTGGTCACGCAGCCAATCACCATACGGCATGCGGTGGGCGAACTCGGCCTTGAGTTCTTCATCGGGGATCAACCGGCCTTGTTCGAAATCGATGAGGAACATCTTGCCCGGCTGCAATCGCCCTTTCTCTTTGACGATGACGGGATCGACGGGCAAAACGCCCACTTCGCTCGCCATGATGACACGATCATCGTGCGTGATGTAGTAGCGACTGGGTCGAAGCCCGTTGCGGTCGAGTGTCGCGCCGATGTAGTGCCCGTCGGTAAAGACGATGGACGCCGGTCCGTCCCAGGGCTCCATCAAGCACGAGAAGTACTCGTAAAACGCCCGCTTCTCTTCGGGCATCGTGTCGTGCTTTTGCCACGCCTCGGGCACCATCATCATCATCGCTTCTTGCAACGTGCGACCGTTCATCAGCAAGAACTCGAGCACGTTGTCGAACGTTCCCGAATCGCTGAGGTTGGGCTCGATGACCGGGAATAGCTTTTGCAATTCATCGCCATACAGCTCACTGGCCGCGTTACCCTGACGCGCACGCATCCAGTTCGCGTTACCGCGAAGCGTATTGATCTCACCGTTGTGGCTCATGAAACGCAGCGGTTGGGCACGGTCCCAGCTCGGAAACGTGTTCGTCGAAAAGCGGCTGTGCACCATCGCCAAGTGCGTCTCGAAGTCGTCGTCGCGGAGGTCCGGGAAGTACGGCATCACCTGCGCCGGCGTGAGCATGCCCTTGTAAATGATCACCTTCGTGCTCAATGAACACACGTAGAACATGAGCGCCTGGCGCAGTTCTTTGCTGCCGCGAAGCAAATGACTCGCTTGCTTGCGAACGAGATACAATTGTCGCTCGAACGCTTCGCCCTCGACGCCATCGGCGGCTCCGACGAAGAGCATTTCGATCGTCGGTTCGCTGCGTTTAGCCGTGGGGCCGATGTCCGCGTATTCAGACTCTTGAGGCACGTCGCGCCAACCGATCAACGTTTGGCCAGTCTCGGTGATCAGTTTGGCAATCGTCGCCT
Organism: Pirellulales bacterium; assembly: GCA_038256795.1. Classification (GTDB taxonomy): domain Bacteria; phylum Planctomycetota; class Planctomycetia; order Pirellulales; family Pirellulaceae; genus JBBSJZ01. The sequence goes on from JBBSJZ010000200.1 coordinate 3,846, forward strand.
TGCACTGAGCCCGCTCATCTTCGTCACGCGGCAGAAAAACCAGGCCAGCAGCGAACTTACCTGGTGCGGGCAAATCGACGCCGAGATCGCGTTTAGCGACTTTGGTGAGAAACTTGTGCGGCAATCCACAGAGAATGCCCGAGCCATCGCCCGTGTTCGTCTCGCAACCGCAAGCACCACGGTGGTCCATGTTTTGCAGAATGGTGTCGGCATCGACGACGATTTGATGGCTCGCCTTGCCCTTGATGTGAGCGATAAAGCCGACACCGCAGGCATCCTTTTCGAACTCGGGATCGTAAAGACCTTGGGCGGGCGGCAAGTGGAATTGTTCGTTCATTGGAATCATGTTTTCTTTCCCGTTGGAATGCTTTAACCATCGCTGTTCGTTCTTGGCCACTCTTGCAAGCGACCTCTACTTCGCCCTCTCAAGCCACGACCGAGACTCCGCCTCGAGGACTCGGTTCCTTGCCGTCCCCGCCCGTCGTACGACTGGCGGATTTACTTCGCTTTGCCTCTGCTCCGAGCGGTCGTCCGAGGAGCAGCGAGCCGAACTCGTCCGCCGCACGGCTGAGCGCCCCACTGCGGCGGAAGATGATTCCCAAGGGTCGCACCATTTTCAATTCTCGGCATGCCACGACCTTCAACGAGCCATTCGCCGTCTCACGCCGCACCGACGCTTCGGGTACGATTCCGATGCCGCGATTTGCCTGGATCGCACGCACCATCGAGTCCGCATTGTCGAACTCCATCCGCGTGTCGACCGTCACGCCGGCCTTGGCCAAGCAATGATCGATTTCCGTCCGCAACACGAGATTGCGATCAAAACCGATCATTTCCATGCCCTGTAACTCCGCAAGGGCGATTTCAGTACGAATGGATAGCGGATGCTTGTCTGAACAGATCAATCGCATCGGCTCTTGCTGCCAAAGCACGTACCGCAACTGCTTGGTGCTGCGTGGGAAGCTGACCAAGCCAAAATCAACTTGACCTTCGAGTGTCATTTCGACAACCCGTTGACTGTGCCCGAACTCCGTCCGCACCTGAACCTCCGGGTGCATCCGAGCGAATTCCGCAGTCGCCTCGGGCATGTAGCTGAGCCCTACCGAATAGATCGCGCCGACCGTCACGCGGCCGCGCAATTGCTCCGAAATCCCCCGAACTTCCTGTTCCAGCGCGTGGTAATTGCGCACGATCCCGCGCAACCCCTTGAAGTATGCGGCGCCGGCGGTGGTCAACACCAACGGCCGCTTGGAGCGGTCGATGAGTTGGGCCCCGAGCGACTCCTCGAGCTGGTGCATCGCTTGGCTGACTGCGCTCTGAGTCAAACGATGATCGGCCGCAGCCTTCGAGAAGCTGCGGTGATCCGCGACCGAACAAAAGATTTCCAGCGTCCGCAGCTGCAAGGCCGATCCAATCACTATAAGCGTGGCTAATTCTAAGGGCGATGTTCCCAAAGAGTTGTTTATAGACGGTAGAAACGGTTTGCGGCGGCGTCAATAGTTTCCCGGTCAAAGAGCGACCGATTGCGGATTTCTTTGCCGGTTGGAACGAGTTTCGGCCCGGCGCTGCCACCGTGGCACCTTCACCGCGGCGCAGGGCCTTGGCGAGAACCGCCCATTTAAACCTAAATCCATACCCGCTAGGCACTTGCGACCGAATCCAAAAGTATCGGCACAGTGGTTGCTCTTGAGGCGTGGCGACCGGTCGGCGCTGCCACCGGTACACCCAGAGCCCATTTCACACTTGACGATAATTCTTACAGGAGACAAACGTCGTGGCAAAGCAAATCGTTTTCGACGACGACGCACGCGGCCCGCTGTTGGCCGGCGTCAGCAAGCTGGCACGTGCCGTTCGTAGCACGCTCGGCCCCCGTGGTCGCAATGCCGTTTTGGACAAGGGCTGGGGTTCACCCAAGGTCACCAAGGACGGCGTCACCGTTGCTGAGGACATTGAACTGGACGACCCGTTCGAGAACCTCGGTGCCCAGCTCGTGAAGGAAGCTGCCAGCAAGACGAACGACGTCGCTGGTGACGGAACGACGACGGCAACGGTACTCGCCGAAGCCATCTTCCGCGAAGGCCTTAAAATGGTCGCCACCGGGGCGGACCCGATGCAATTGACGCGCGGCATGAACAAGGCTGTGCAAGTTGCTTGCGAGCAGATCAAGAAGCTCGCGACTCCGATCAACGAAAAGAGCAAGGCCGAGATCCGCCAAGTGGCGACGATCGCTGGAAACAACGATCCCGAAATCGGCAACGTGCTCGCGGATGCGTTCACCAAAGTCGGCAAGAACGGCGTGATCACGGTCGAAGAAGGCCGCTCGCACGACACGACCGTCGATGTCGTCGAAGGCATGCAGTTCGACCGCGGCTTCCTCTCACCGCACTTCGTCACCAACCAGGACGAAGTTTCGGTCGAGCTCGAAGATTGCTACGTGCTGCTGTTCGAGGAAAAAATCAGTGCCAACAAGAAGCTGATTCCTTTGCTCGAAGCCATTAGCAAATCGAAGAAGCCCTTGCTGATCATCGCCGAAGACGTCGATGGCGAGGCCTTGGCGACACTCGTGGTCAACAAAATGCGCGGGATCCTTTCGGTATGTGCCGTCAAGGCCCCCGGTTACGGCGATCGCCGCAAGGCAATCCTCGGTGACATCGCAGTACTATCGGGCGGTAAGGCGATTTTCAAGGATCTCGGTATCGATCTCGAAAGCGTCAAGCTGACGGATCTCGGCCGCGTCAAGAAGATCAGTATCACCAGCGAAGCGACCACCATGGTCGGCGGCACTGGCAAGAAGGCCGATATCGAAGGCCGTGTCGAGCAAATCCGCCGTGAGATCGCCAACACGGACAGCGATTATGATCGCGAGAAGTTGCAAGAACGATTGGCCAAGTTGGCTGGTGGCGTTGCCCAGATTAGTGTCGGCGCAGCGACTGAGACCGAAATGAAGGAGCGCAAGGCGTTGCTCGACGATGCTCGCGCAGCGACTCAGGCGGCCCTCGAAGAAGGTATCGTTCCCGGCGGCGGAACGGCACTGCTTCGTTGTCGACCCGCACTAGAAAAGCTGGAGAAGGAAACCGAAGGCGATGCCAAGCTCGGCGTCCGCATTATCAAGAACGTATTGGATCAACCGATGCGTGCGATCGCCAACAACGCCGGCCTCGATGGCAGCGTTGTGGTGAACCGCGTCAGTCAGATGAAGGGCAAGAGCGACGGCTACGACGCCAACGCTGAACAGTATTGCGATCTCGTCGCTGCCGGGATCGTCGATCCTGCCAAGGTCGTGCGAACTTCGCTGACCAATGCCGCCAGCGTCGCCGCACTGTTGCTCACAACCCAGTCGCTCATCGTCGACATTCCCACCGAAGCGGAAGACGCCGGTGGCGACCACAGCCATGACCATGGAATGGGTGGCATGGGCGGAATGGGCGGCGGCATGGGAGGTATGGGCGGCATGGGCGGCATGATGTAGGTGACCGCGAACGTTTCTCATTCCAATTCAATTCAACTCAAAACAATTTCAACAACGGATAAAAGTATTATGGCAAAGACGATGGCGAAAATTAGCTTGCGACCCTTGGATGATCGTGTTGTCGTGAAGCCCACGGAAGCTGAATCGACGACGGCGGGCGGAATCGTGTTGCCCGATTCGGCCAAAGAAAAGCCACAACGTGGCACGATCGTGGCCGTCGGTCCGGGCAAGTTGCTCGATAGCGGCAGCCGTGGTGAGTTGAGTGTCAAGGTCGGCGACGTCGTGATTTACGGCAAGTACGGCGGCAGCGACATCGAAGTCGACGGCGAAGAGATGAAGATCCTCCGCGAGAGCGACATCTTGGCCAAGGTTCTATAAAGAGTTTTCAGTTGACGGTGTTCAGTGTCCAGAAACCGCACGCCTAGGCTGAGGCTCGGGCACTGAAACTTCCATTTTTTTACTGAAACCTGCAAACTGAAAACTGAAATCTAATTCCGAAGGAATTCTCTCATGGCTAAACAATTACTGTTTGAAGACCACGCGCGTGCCCGGATGATGGCGGGTGTGGACAAGTTGGCCAACGCAGTCGCCGTCACGATGGGGCCCACGGGTCGCAACGTGATCATCGACAAGTCGTTTGGCGGACCGACGGTGACCAAAGACGGCGTCACGGTCGCTAAGGAAATCGAACTCGAAGACCGCTTCGAGAACATGGGCGCCAAGCTCGTCATCGAAGTCGCTCAAAAGACGAGCGATCTCGCCGGTGACGGCACCACCACGGCCACCGTGCTCGCTCGAGCGATCTTCAAGGAAGGCTTGCGCAACATCGTTGCTGGCAGCAACCCAGCCGCGATCCGTCGTGGGATCGAAAAGGCCGTTGCTGCGGCGACCGAAAAATTGATCTCGATGGGACGGCCCGTCAGCGGCAAGCAAGAAGTCGCCAACGTCGGCGCGATCTCGGCGAACAACGATCACTCGATCGGTAATTTGCTCGCGGACGCTCTCGAGCGAGTCGGCAAGGACGGCGTGATCACGGTCGAAGAAGGCAAGAGCCGAGGCACCGAAGTCGAATACGTCGACGGGATGCAGTTCGACAAGGGCTACGTTTCGCCCTACTTCATCAACGATCCGAGTACGATGGAGGCCAACCTCGAAAACGCGTTGGTGCTGCTCTACGAGAAGAAGATCAGCAGCATTCGCGACCTCGTGCCACTCCTTGAAAAGACAGCCCAAACGGGCCAGCCCTTGCTGATCATCGCCGAAGATGTCGATGCCGAAGCATTGACGCTTCTCGTTGTCAACAAACTGCGTGGCACGCTCAATGTCTGTGCCGTCAAGGCTCCGGGATTCGGCGATCGCCGCAAGGCGATGCTCGGTGACATTGCCGTGCTCACCGGTGGAACGTTGATCAGCGAAGATCTCGGCATCCAGCTTGAGAATGTCACGCTTGAGCAACTCGGTCGGGCCAAGAAGATCACGGTCGACAAGAACGCGACGACCATTGTCGAAGGCGGCGGCGATCGCAAGGACATCAACAAGCGTGTCGCACAAATCCGAGCTCAAATTGAGCAAACGGACAGCGACTACGACAAGGAAAAGTACCAAGAGCGATTGGCCAAGCTCGCCGGTGGCGTTGCCGTGGTCAGCGTCGGTGCTGAGACTGAAGCGGAGATGAAGCAAACCAAGGCGCGGCTCGAGGATGCTTTGCATGCCACACGCGCCGCGATCGAAGAAGGCATCTTGCCCGGTGGCGGTGTCGCCTTGGTCCGCTGCCGCGAGGCGCTTGAGGAAGCGAAGAAGAAAGCCAAGGGCGATGAGAAGGTCGGTTTCGACATTGTGATTGCCTCGCTCGACTCACCGATGCGCCAGATCGCGGATAACGGCGGCATCGATGGCGCCGTCGTCGTCGACGAAGTGCTGCAGAAGGGCATTAACATCGGCTACAACGCCCACACCGGCGAGTACGTCGATATGTACAAAGCGGGCGTGATCGATCCGGTGAAGGTGGTTCGCACGGCCTTGGCCAACGCGGGCAGCATCGCTGGGTTGCTACTCACGACCGAAGCGCTCGTGACGAACTACGACAAGGAAGACAAGGACAAGCGTCCTGTCGAAGGCGTCGTTGCCTAAAGCGATCGACGAGGAAACCCTTGGTTCCCTCTTCCTGCGTTTCGCGGTTAGAGGGTTCGGGCGAGGGGCCTACCTGAATTCCTGTCCCCTCTTCCCGTGTTTTGATGGGGAGAGGGTGAGGGTGAAGGGTCTTACAATGTCTCGCGTCCCCG
>JBBSJZ010000201.1:0-9590 GCA_038256795.1 Pirellulales bacterium
ACACCGACGGTGACGGAGTTTGTGATCAACGCGACGTGATTCTCGGCCCCTTCGATACCACTCGCGATACGCACGGCATGGTGAATTCGCTTCGCCAGGGTTTCGACGGCTGGATCTATGCCTGCCACGGCTTCAACAACCAATCAAAAGTCGCCGGCAGCGACGGTTGGGAAATCGAGATGACGAGCGGCAACACGTTTCGATTTCGCCCCGATGGCGCCCGTGTCGAGCACATCACGCACGGCCAAGTCAATCCGTTCGGGATGACGAGCGACGCTTGGGGCAATTGGTTCTCCGCAGATTGCCATAGCAAACCGATCACCCAGTTGCTTCGTGGTGGCTACTATTCGAGCTTCGGTCGTCCCGACGATGGGCTCGGCTACGTGCCGTCGATGATGGAGCACAGCCACGGTAGCACTGCAATTTCAGGACTCGTGTTCTACGACGCGGATAACTTTCCGGCGGAATACCACGAGCAATTCTACAGCGGTAATGTGATGACGAGTCGCATCAACCGCAACTCGCTCTCACGAACTGGCGCGACGCTCGTGGCCAACGAGATGAGCGATTTTCTTACCAGCGACGATCCCTGGTTCCGTCCCGTCGACTTGCAAATCGCTCCTGACGGCAGCCTCTACGTCGCCGACTTCTACAATCGCATCATCGGTCATTACGAAGTGCCGCTGGAGCACCCCGGACGTGACCGCGAACGGGGGCGAATTTGGAGAATCAGCAACACGCGGCAATCACTCGTTCATCGCTTCGCCAGTCCCGACGCGGCGACCGATACCGCTTCCGTATTGCGCCGCCTGAACTTTCTCTGCGAAGCGGATCCACCTCGGGATAACTCGCTACCGGATAAGACCGCGAACTCGCTCTGTTGTGACCAGCGACCCCAGCTCTGGTTCGCGCATCGTCGCGGCAATCTGAGCGAGGCTCAGTGGTTGGCTGCGGCTGACGATGTCGATCCAAAATTGCGAACTCACGCGATGCTCGTCGCCGGCGAGATGCCGACATGGACTTTGCCGATCCAGGCGGCGGTTGAACAACACCTCATGGACGGCGAACCCTTTGTCGCGCGAGCGGCGGCGGAAGCGATGGGGCGGCATCCGTCACTGAATTCGGTCTCGCAATTGCTTAAACGATTGACGAGTGTCGACCCTGAGGATGTGATCATGAGTCAAACCATCCGTATCGCGATCCGCGATACGATCGGCAATTCCGATGTGATTGCGTCGCTCGATGCGGACAAGATCTTCGCCGGGTCGGATGCGGATGCATTTGCCAGCATCCTGTTGGGCACGCACCACGAAGCCGCTGGCCGTTGGTTAGCGACTCACTTGGCACAATCGGACAAACCCGCTAGCGAGCAATTGCCACTGATCAAGCATGCGATCGCCAACTTGCCCACGGCCGAGATCGATTCGCTCGTCGACGCAATACGCGGAGCCGACGAACTGGATGCGGCGACCCAGAAACAATTGCTGCTGGAGATCATCGCTGCGGGTGGCGGCGAGTCCGCCGCAGCCCACGCGTGGGCACTCGCCTGGTGCGACGCCGCGTGGTCGAATTCGATCGAGCCGCTCACCGAGCAATCGGCGCCGCGCGTGTCGTGGCATCGCAGTGACTCGGGCGACTCCTGGCCGACGGAGTTGCGCGGCTCGAGCGACCGTGAGCGTCGTGATTACCGATCCACCTTCGGACTCGGAGAAGCCTTTGTCGGATCGATCAAGAGCGACGCATTCTTACTGCCCAAACAATTGAGCTTCGAGGTGGTCGGACACGACGGTGTGCCAAGCGAGCCGATGTTGCACACGACGGAAGTGCGACTGTTGGATGCTGACCGTGGCGAAGTGCTAAAGCGAGCTGCGCCGCCACGAAGCGATATAGCCCAGCGCGTGACGTGGGACCTGAGCGAGTTTGCGGATCGTCATGGCATCATCGAAGTCGTCGATGGAAACTCGGAGTCCGCTTACGCGTGGATCGCTTTCGGCAGTTTTGATGATGTTCGGCTCGACGTTGATCCACTCGCCGCCGAACTCCGCGGCTTTTTCGAAGTCGCGAGTTCGTTCAAGCTCGCCGAGCTGGCGCCGCGGATCGAGGCCTTGCTCCAATCGTATCCGTCAATCGACACTCCCAGCCGACTCGAGTTGCTCGGTGGAGTGTCGACCTTGCTTCACCACAACACATCCATCGCCATCGTCGACGCACTCCGCACGGTCCCAAATCCGGCACAATTGATCGGGGAATTGGAACCGATGATCCTTGCCGGCACCGACGCGAAGGTAGATTCGCAGTGGCTCAAAACAGCGGCGGCTGGCTTGACCCGGTCGGCACGTCAGTCGCTGGCCAAGTCGCTAGCGCAGCGCCGCGAGAGTTTGCCATGGTTGATCACGGCCGCCCGCGAGGGATGGATTTCCGGCGACGTGCTGCGATTGAAAGAGGTCGAATCGTCCATCGCGAGTCTCGCGAGTCACGAATTGCAAACTGCCGCTGCCGCAGTGCTCGCGACGTTGCCGGACGAAAACGAGGCGTTGGCGACCCTGGCAAGCGAGAGTCTGTCGCGGTTCACGGACCAAGGCGGTGACGCGGCCGTCGGCGCCGTGGTGTTCCAAAAGAATTGTGCCACGTGTCACCAGCTCGCTGGCGTCGGTGCGATCGTTGGTCCCCAGCTCGATGGGGTCGGCGGCCGTGGCCCCGAGCGATTGCTCGAAGATATCCTGCAGCCCGATCGTAATGTCGACGCCGCCTTCCGAGCCACGTCACTCGTACTCAGCGACGGGACGATCGCGATGGGGCTCATCCGCAACGAGAACGACTCGGCGATTGAACTCGTCGACAATACCGGCAAGGTGAAATCCATTGATGCGAATTCCGTCGAACAGCGTCAAACGACAACACGATCATTGATGCCTAGCGGACTGAACGAATCGGTCGGCACCGAGCAATTGAATGATCTGCTAGCGTATCTGCTGCTACAGAAGCGTTCCACTACAACTCCGTAGCCAACTTCTCGCGAAAGATCTTGCTATTGTGCCGAACGTCCACCGGCAACGGTCGGGATCGAATGATGATTTCCTCGATCCGTCTCGTGAGCGGATTTCGCGAGGCGAGTTCAAGCAACTCGTGCCGCAGGCTTTCGCGATCCGTCGGATCCATGGCGTTGTGTGCCGGTTCGAGTTCGATCATCACGACGGGGGTTTGGTTGGGTCGGGAGCCACGACCGACGAGCGCGGATCGATACACCTTGGGATGCGAATTGAAGATCGCCTCGCAGGGGATCGTGAAAAGCGTTCGTGGTCCCACGACGACGCGGTGTGCCTTGCGTCCGCAAAACCAAAACTGGTCATGCACGTCGAGGTAACCCACGTCACCCATACGATGCCACACGACATCGCCGTCGAACACCTTGTGCAGCGAGTTCTGGTCGCTCCGCACAACATACTCGCGTGTCACCATCGGTCCCGAGACCATCAATTCGCCGATCTTGCCGCGTGCGAGTTCTTGGACGTCGGCGAGGGACGCGATCGGTCCGTCATCAATCTCAATGACCTTCCACTGGACATCGTCAAACCGTGTGCCAACGCAAACACCCTTGCCCTTGGCGGCGGCGGGACCCGTTTGAGCGATGACCTGGCGAGATTCGATGGACGCAATCGGCAAAGCTTCGGTAGCCCCGTACGGAGTCACGATATCCACGTCCTCGTGCAAGATCGCGCGCAAGCGAGCCAGCGTCGTTGCGGGCACCGGTGCGCCGGCCGATAGGACACGCCGTAGCGTCGGAAATGGATCGATCAGCTTGTTGGCTTCGCAATAACGCACGACCGTGTTCCACAGCGCCGGCGATCCGAACGCTTGGTCAACTTCCCACTGCGTAGCCGCTTCGATCAAACGCAGCGGGTTTACTTCCGCAGGCCGCGTCGGGTCCATGTCCGGGATGATCGTCGTAACGCCCATCACGGCGTCGAATAATCCGAACAACGGAAAACAAGCGAGATCACGTGACCCGCGGTGAATGTCATAGCGAAATCGAATGCGATCGACTTGCGAGTTAAACGTACCGTGAGTGTACTGCACACCCTTGGGCGGTCCGGTGCTGCCCGTGGTGAAGATGATCGCGGCGGGGTCGCTTGTCGCGATCGGTGGCAAGGCGATCGACGTGTTCGCGCGACCGAGGGCACGAATCTCGCCGAGCGATTTTCCACCCCAGAATATCTTGCGACCGACGGTGATGTTGAGCTTGGCGGTTGCAAACTTGTGACGAAACAAACATCGGATCAATTGTGCTTTGGGGATACCGATGATACCGCCCGGCCGAGCGTCGCTCAGGCACTGGACCAAATGGTGACGACCCATTCCGGGATCGATCAAAATGCCCACCGCGCCAGCCTTGAGCAGCCCGAAGACGATGGCGATGAACTGACTCGAGAACGGGACGAGCATCGCCATCCGCATGCCTGGCACGACACCCCAGGCGATCAACCCCTTCGCGATCTCATCGCTGGTTCGATCCAGTTCATCGAATGTCGTCAGCGAGTAATTGCGGATACCGTCAAGCACCGGCGGTCCGTTGGGCTCGGCGATCGCGACACCACTGGGAATCATTTTCGACATCGTGGTCAACCGCGACGCGATGTTGCCACGTGCGCTGGCGGGCGAGCAAGCGTCATGATCCGACATGGAAGCCTCGGCGATTGGATGCGACGATCAATTCAATGAGAGCACCCGCGATCGATGTTGACATCACGCCCTGAGCCCCCTGCCAACCCGGAATCCCGTTGACTTCGACGATTTTCGGCGGTCCATCGTCACAATCGAGGAGATCCACGGACGCGAAACGCAATCCGATCGCACCCGTCACCCGCCGAGCGATCGTTTCTTGCTCAGCGGTGACATGCAACAGCGTACACTCACCACCGCCAGCGACATTGGTGCGAAAGTCATCGTGATTGACTCGTCGCAGGGCATGCACGACCTCGCCAATGACGAGCAAGCGAGTATCGCGACCACCGGGTGAGACGAACGCTTGGACATAATGGACCGCGGCCAGTTGGTCGAGCGTCGCAAAGGTCGTCCAGGCGAGTTCGGGATCACGCAGACGCATCACGCCGCGCCCCTCGCCTCCGAAGATCGGCTTGACAACGCAATCACCGCCGAGCTCGCGAAAGGCCTCCATCGCGTCACGCCGGGATTGAACCACACGAGTTGCTGGCACCTCGTAACCGAGCTCGGCAATGACCGCGAGCGTCGCGAACTTGTCGATCGCAATTTCGAGAGCCCGCGGCGGATTGATCACCACACCGCCGAGTCGGACGAACTCATGCAGCACCGCCAAGCGAAACGAGATCTGTTCGAATGACCCCATCGGCATCGTCCGCGTGATCACCGCGTCAAAATCGGCCAGCAATCCGGCGCCACATCGCAGTCCTGCAGGACTGCGCGACGTCACGTCACCACGCAGCGTTTCGTAAGTCGCGAAGACCAATTCGCAGCCAGCTTTGATTGCTGCCGATCGCAATTGACTCGCGTGCCATCCCTGATCGCTACCGAGCACCAATAGCCGTGGGGACTGTGGTAAACGACTGAGTCGAGGCGAGCGAAACTCGTTAACTTTTCGGGAAGCCGTCACAACCACGCCACTACTGGATCAGGAAAGAAACGATTGGCGGAGCACCGCGTCATTCATTCGGCCGCGTTGCCAAGTACGACCGGAGCGTAAGTTGTGCATCGTCACCACCGCGGGACTGAACAACAGCGGATCGACCTTGTAGAAATCGTAACCGTAATCCTTGAAGATAGCCGCGAACGGACGCCCATAATCGGAGGATGATTCACTCGGCACTTTGCCGATGACGGCTTCAATCGCGTCGTCATCCGCATCGACATAGAACGTGACGCGACCACCGTACAGGATCGCATCGTTGGTGCGTCCGATTCCGGCAACCGTCTTTCCACGTTTCGCGGCTGGCGGAAGCGGAGCGATACCGGTGGCGGAGACGATCGAGCGGACGTCGAAATGCAGTGCGTGAAGTTTATGCATCGCGGTCTCGATGCTCCGCGCGACCACTTGAATACTGCCCGCGATCGACGTGCTCGGCGCGATGGCCAGGCAAACATGTTCCGGTCGCGTGTTGCACTCCGAGGCGATCATGTTCACGACGTCGAGCGACGGCAATGCTTCACTTTCGAGCACGCCGACAACAGTCGTTGATTCTTCGGTGAGGCCGAGATGCACCAGTGTCTCTTCTCGCCCGCGAACGCTGCGCATCGGACCGCTGGCCATCGCAAAGTAGTCACCGACACTGACCGGCCACCCCGCGTACTGGGCCCCCAGGCACGCGTGAAGCGGATGGTCGCTCTGGACGAATACGTCGAGATCGGTACCGATGAACTCGGAATCGCTGCTGACACCACGCGGCCGGATCGTCACGCTCGCCAGATCCGCGAGACAAAGCCGGGCGAGGAACAAACCCGCGGCCATCGACCCGGTGTGCTCGGCACCAGCGTCGAGCACGCGAGCTCCGCCAGTATCGTGGACACGAATTCGTAGCGAGTCCGCGTCCTTGACGCCGGTTTCGAAGAGTCGGTAAGCGAGTTTGTTAAGCATCTCGTTCAGATTCGCGGAAACCACTGCGACTGTCCAGACGGGTGAAAAATACCAGTCCCGTCAGGTGGTTCATTTGGCCAGCCAGTTAACGTAGCATGTGGGGAATTGTTAGGTTCCCTCGATTTTGTGCTGCCGATGTCGCTCTCCATTATCCGTTTCCCGCACCCGACGCTAAGATTCAAAAGTAAGCCGATTCGCCGCGTCGATCGAGCCTTGAAGGACATCGCGGCGGAGATGCTCGATTTGATGTACGAATCCGAAGGCGTCGGGCTGGCCGCGAACCAAGTCGACCTGCCGCTGAGGATGTTTGTCGTCAATCCCAGCGGCGTTCGTGGCGAAGGCGAAGAACTGGTACTGATCAACCCCGAGTTGCAGTCACCCAAGGGCAGCGAAACGTCCCAGGAAGGTTGCTTGAGCTTGCCGGGCATGTACGGTCTCGTCAAACGGCCACGGTCGATTCGCTTGAGCGCTTACGACCTTTCCGGAAACCTGATCGAACGCGAAGTCGACGGTTTTCTCGCTCGGGTTCTGATGCACGAGAACGATCACCTCGATGGTGTGTTGTTCTTCGATCGCATGTCGGTCGAGGCGATTCGAGATTTCGATTCTGCGATTGACGAATTCGTGACGGACTTTCAATCCCGCCAAGACACCGGCGCGATCCCGAGCGACGAAGAACTCATCTCACGATTGTCACTGTGGACGGATAAGTATTCATGAGTGATGCGTCGAGAATCATTTTGATGGGAACAGGCCCGTTCGCAGTTCCTTCGTTTGATGCGATCCGCATCGCTGGCCACGACGTTTGCCTCGTCGTCACCCGCCCGCAAGCGGCGGTGAAAACGCGCGGCGAGGCGCCATCGTCGCCCGTTCGTGACTGGGCAGTAACGTACGGCTACCCGATCATCGATCCGCCGAGCATCAACGATGCGGATGCAATCGAGAAATTAGCGTCACAGCGGGCTGACTTGCTCGTCGTTTGTGACTACGGCCAAATCCTCAAACCCGCCGCACTCGAGTCCACACCACTGGGCGGCATCAATCTGCACGGATCACTATTGCCAAAATATCGCGGTGCCGCGCCCGTCCAGTGGGCCGTACTCTCCGGCGATGAGGTTGCCGGCATCTCCGTCATCCATATGACCCCGCGACTCGACGGTGGGCCGATCTTGGCGACCCGCGAGACAGCGATCGGTGACGATGAAACCTCAGGCGAACTGGAGCTTCGATTGTCACTTCTCGGCATCGACGCCACGCTCGAGTCAATTAACTTGCTCGCCCAATGGGACCGATCCAGTACCATCGGCCAATCGCAGGATACGAGTCTCGTGAGCCGCGCGCCGAGGCTGCAGAAGACTGACGGCGAGATCGATTGGTCCCGCACGAATCGAGAAATCGATTGCCAAGTCCGCGGCATGCTGCCATGGCCGATCGCATTCACCCATATCCAAGTCGCCGCCGGCAAACCTCCACTGCGTGTGGCAATCAAACGCGTCGCCTCGGTCGACCTGCCGCGAGAGGCTTATCCGACCGGATCGATCGTCGCGGGCGAGGATATCGTGATCGCCACCGCCGATGGCTTGTTGCGTCTTGAATTGGTCCAACCCGCAGGTAAGCGTGAGATGACCGGCAACGAATTTCGCCGCGGCTATCCGAATCTGACGTTACCTTTGAATAGGCTCCTTCAGTAACCGTCTGATCGCCGTTCACCGTCGGGAGGAAATTGGTCTCGCACGACTTTCTAAAAGCCAGCCAATCGCCCCGAGGATGGGCATCAAAAGTATTCCAGATCGAAAGGTCAAGATGCTTGAAAGCCGCAACCGAGTCCTTGCACAAACTGCAACGTACCGTCCGAAGTTGGGTCGGCCGCAAACTCCGGTTGGGCGAAATAGAACAACGCAAGCGACAGCGTGATCCCAAACCCAAAGACTGCAAACTCAATCTCACGTTTTTTAATCGACATAAAATTCTGGCCCGAGGTACGACGTATGACGGGTTGGTCAAAGTGTTCGGAACAGATGCCAAAGATGGGTCAGGAGATTGCGCCGAGGACAACGAAGATCCACGCGCCAAGCAAGACCAATAGTGGAAGGACCGCTATGCATCGGAGCAACCCGGAGGAAACCCGTACAGCCCAAGCGGCAGATGCGGTCGCGACCAGCAGCGAAGCGGACGCAGTCATGCCGAGAGTCCGGCGCAGCGATGCCTCGTTCGGTATCTTGACGCCCGGACCGCCATAGCCGGAATCCAAAGCTGCGAGAGCGCAAATTGCGCACCCGATAAGAGCCAGTAGTGCCATCGCGATGAAAAGTGTCGGCGAACGAGTCATTGCAAGCTCTCCAACGAATCTTTGTGAACTTAATAATCGCTGCGTGAATAGTGTGCCGCCCGATCGCTGGACCAAGTGATCTAAAGCACCATCGCAAAGGCAATAATCTCCCCTCCTTGGGGCAGTCAATTTAGGATGCCAGCCAGCATCAATTCGCCGCAATGCTTTACGTTTTGCCGGGCTCCGATTCGCTCGCCTCGATCTTGTCGATCGTCTTCTGGTACGACTCCCGGTAACGATCGCTGTCGGCTTCGTCTCGCAATCGCTTGAGCGTTGGCAACGCTTGCTTGGCCTCGGGGCCGATCTTCCCGAGCAAGAAAATCGCGTAGAAGCGGCGACGGCCGTCTTCAGCAGTGAGTCCCTCGATCAGCACCGGAACCGCACTCACATCCGCATCATCAATGCTTCGCAATGCACCTCGCGCCGCATCTTGATCGAGTTCACTATCCATCATCGCGAAGAGTGTCGCTACGGCTGACTTCGCTTTTGAACCAAGGTCACCGAGAGCGGTCGCAGCATCACGACGAACGGTCCAATCCTCAGCGTTGAGCGTTTCGATCAGCACCGGTACCGACTTTGCTGGGTCGCTTTGAACTTTGGCAAAACACTTTACCGCAGCAACGCGAACTTCAACCTTTTCATGTTCGATCAACT